>NZ_JBWHYQ010000019.1:0-107634 GCF_056322905.1 Lysinibacillus sp. G1-3 | reverse complement strand
TCGACAATAGTCTAGTGATGATGGCAAAGAGGTCACACCCGTTCCCATACCGAACACGGAAGTTAAGCTCTTTAGCGCCGATGGTAGTTGGGGGCTTCCCCCTGTGAGAGTAGGACGTCGCTAGGCAATCTAAAGTCTGAGAATTATTTCTCAGGCTTTTTTATTTTTTTAGGCTGTCTTATACAACCGTTGTATAAGACAGCCTTTTATCTTCATTCAGCAAGTTTTTTCTGTACGAAAGCGAAGCACAGCACAATAAAATCTAAAATTCAAGAGCGTTTCGAAGATTATTTAAATAAGATTGGCTAACGGGTAGTTCACTTCCATCCTTTAGAGTGACAATAAAATTGGAAGTAAGATCACGAGCCATTTTTTTTATGAAGTGAATATTAACAATATAAGATCTATGAATGCGAATAAAAGATGACGGTAGACGCATTTGAAGTTCTTTTAGTGTAGTACTAGTTTTAAATTGTTCTCCCTCCACATAAAACCACGTTTTTTTCTGCAGGCTTTCAATATGAGAAATTTTTTCAATGGCAACAGGATTCCATTCCTCTTCTTGCTTTCCTGTTAAAAATTGAAAGGGCTCTAATTTCTTTTCGGTAAAGGTTGAAGGTAATACTACAATAAGTGCTGCAGGCACATCTAAAATGCTAATAGGGTAACCTATCCCATAATATGGTGTTTCGAATAAGGAATTATCTAAAACGGCGTCTGTTCGTTGCCTTGTGGATAGTACTTGTTCTGCTATGCTACCGGATTGTACTTGTTGGCCTATTTCTAAGTTAATGTTTTGATGTCCAGAATGAAAATAAATATAAGAGTTTTCAGCGGCAATTGCAATGGATGAATTGACTGGAACCCAGTCCTTTAGCATTGAAATAAACTGTTGTGAAATATCTTTTGGCAAAGAATTAAACTCATTAATCATTGTGAATATCCCCCTTGTTTGTAAACAGTTTACCAAATTCCATCGCCAAAAAAAGCGGTTTCATCTTTAAAATTTGGTATTTTATCTAAAAATAATGAAAATTCAGAAGTTCTGTTATATATTAATTTACAACAAATAAACCTGTTATGGAACAGTAGATTAAAAGTTTTTTAACAGAGTATATTGTCTACAAAGGGGAAGGTGGAATTTCAATATGTCAACACGTCAAGAAAAAATTCAAGCATTAGAAAAACAATGGGCAGAGAACCCTCGTTGGGCAGGTATTGAACGTGCATATTCAGCTGAAGAGGTTGTTAAGTTACAAGGCTCTGTTGTACTTGAACAAACTTTAGCAACTAAAGGTGCGGCTCGACTTTGGAACTCTTTACAAGAAGAACCGTTCATTAATGCATTAGGTGCATTAACTGGTAATCAAGCTGTACAACAAGTGAAAGCCGGATTAAAAGCAATCTATTTATCAGGCTGGCAAGTTGCTGCTGATGCTAACCTTTCTGGTCAAATGTACCCTGACCAATCCTTATATCCAGCAAACTCTGTACCAGCAGTAGTAAAGCGTATTAACCAAGCTTTACAACGTGCAGATCAAATCGATCATGCTGAAGGACGTGTAGATCAATTTGATTGGTTCGCTCCAATCGTGGCAGATGCTGAGGCTGGCTTCGGTGGTCCACTAAACGTATTTGAGCTTGTAAAAGGTATGATTGAAGCTGGAGCTGCTGGTGTTCACTTAGAAGACCAATTAGCTTCTGAGAAAAAATGTGGTCACTTAGGCGGTAAAGTTTTACTACCAACACAAAATGCTGTTCGTAACTTAATTGCTGCTCGTCTTGCAACAGACGTAATGGGTGTTGATACAATATTAATCGCTCGTACAGATGCTGATGCTGCTGATATGGTAACATCTGATATTGATCCACGTGATGCTGAGTTTATTACTGGTGAACGTACTCCAGAAGGCTTCTTCCGTACAAAACCAGGCATCAAACAAGCGATTGCTCGTGGGTTAGCTTACGCGCCATATGCAGATTTAATTTGGTGTGAAACTTCTAAACCATCTCTTGAGGAAGCTCGTGAATTTGCGGCAGCTATTCATGCTGAATTCCCTGGTAAATTGCTAGCATACAACTGCTCACCTTCATTCAACTGGAAAGCAAATTTATCAGAAGAAGAAATCGCAGAATATCAACGCGAGTTAGGTAAATTGGGATACAAATTCCAATTCGTAACATTAGCTGGTTTCCACGCATTAAACCACTCTATGTTCGAGCTTGCGCATGATTATAAAGATAATGGTATGGCTGCATACTCTAAGTTACAACAAGCTGAGTTTGCATCAGAATCAAAAGGCTACACAGCTACTCGCCACCAACGTGAAGTAGGTACTGGTTACTTTGATGACGTATCTCAAGTTATCTCCGGTGGTACTTCTTCTACAACAGCGATGGCTGGCTCTACTGAAACAGAACAATTCGTATAAGTTTCATAAAGTACGTGTATTCCTAAATTCATAATCATAGATTAGTCTCCCCCGCTCCTCCTAAAGCGGGGGAAGACTACTGAAAATCGCAAAGGTGGGGGAAATAACTGATGGAACAAGCAACAACAGGTAAGCTTAAAATTATTGGGGAACAAAATGAGCAAACAAAAGAAATTTTAACACCAGAAGCCCTTGAGTTTGTTCTTGCCCTGCACGAAAAATTTGATGCTCGTCGAAAAGAGCTGTTAGAGGCTCGTCAAGAACGCCAAAAGCGTCTTGATGCAGGTGAGAAACTCGACTTCTTGCCAGAGACAAAGCATATCCGTGAGGGAGATTGGACAATTGCACCACTTCCAGCAGATTTGCAAGACCGTCGTGTAGAAATTACAGGACCTGTTGACCGTAAAATGGTTATTAATGCTTTAAACTCCGGTGCAAAAATGTTTATGGCTTGCTTTGAGGATGCATCTGCTCCGACATGGGAAAACATGATTGGTGGCCAAACAAATATGCGTGATGCTATTAATAAGACAATTGAATTTACACAGGCATCTAATGGTAAAACGTATAAATTAAACGAAAATACAGCTGTGTTATTAGTGCGTCCACGTGGTCTTCATTTACTTGAAAAGCATGTACTAGTAGATGGCGAACCGATCTCTGGTAGCTTCTTTGATTTTGGGCTGTATTTATTCCATAATGCTAAAAATGCATTGGCACAAGGTACAGGACCATATTTCTACTTGCCGAAGCTTGAAAGCCATTTGGAGGCTCGCCTATGGAATGATATCTTTGTGTTTGCACAAGATTATATCGGAATTCCACAAGGAACAATTAAGGCTACTGTATTAATCGAAACAATTTTAGCTGCATTTGAAATGGATGAAATTTTATATGAACTGCGAGAACATTCAGCTGGTCTGAATTGTGGACGCTGGGATTACATTTTCAGCTATATCAAGCGTCTGCGTAATCAACCTGATGTAATTTTACCGGACCGTGGACAAGTAACAATGACTGTACCATTCATGAAGGCATATACGTCTTTATGTATTCAAACATGTCATAAACGTAATGCTCCTGCGATGGGCGGTATGGCAGCACAAATTCCTGTTAAAGGGGATGACGATGCGAATGTTGTAGCGTTTGCAAAGGTTGCCGAAGATAAACGTCGTGAGGCAACAGATGGTCATGATGGAACATGGGTAGCACATCCGGGTATGGTTGCAACGGCCATGGAACAGTTTGATGCCATTATGACGACACCAAACCAAATCGATAAAAAACGTGAGGATGTAAATGTTACAGCGGAAGATTTAGTAGCTGTTCCAGAAGGTACCATTACACTTGAAGGTCTTCGTATGAACTGTAGCGTAGGGGTTCAGTACATTGCTTCTTGGCTACGAGGCAACGGAGCTGCACCGATTAACAATTTAATGGAGGATGCTGCAACTGCAGAAATCTCTCGTACACAAGTATGGCAATGGATTCGTCATCCAAAAGGTATCTTGGATGATGGCCGTGGCATTACATTGGCCTTTGTACTATCTATCTTGGAGGAAGAGCTTGTGAAAATTAAAGAGGCTGTTGGGGAACAAGCCTATAACGGTGGCCGTTATGAAGAAGCTGCAGAGCTGTTTAAATCTTTAATTGAACAAGACGAATTTGCGGAATTCTTGACGCTTCCAGGTTACGAAAAATTAGCTTAACTCGCTTTAAGCATAATTGATTTGAGATACGAAACTACTAAATGAACATATCCAACTTTCCTAAATTGTTGTGGACTAAACTCGAATGGAGTCCACTGTATTCCACTTATGTAACGAGCGGGGTCTGTTCCCCCGTTCCTTACTGAAAATTGAACACGGTTACAAAAAAGGGGTCATGAATAAAGGGATTTAAAAGGGTAAAGGATGTCTTACGAGCTTAGATGGGGAGCTTGTAAGGCATTTTTTTATCTTCTAAACATTGTAAGGGGATGTCTCGAATTAATCATGAGACATCTCTTTTTTTGATTGTTCAATTGGTCTCATTTTTATGCACAAAGAATAATTATTTTGTTATATTAGCTATATAACAATTTTGGAGATGATAGTAATGTTTATTCAAATAGAGCCACAATCTGATGTACCAATTTATCAACAGGTAACGCAACAAATTATGGAAGGTATTGCACGAGGGGAAATGAAACCAGGAAATACTTTGCCATCTGTACGTAATTTAGCGGCTGATCTGGGTGTCAATATGCACACGGTTAATAAAAGCTATCATGAGTTAGAGGAGAAGGGGATCATTACTATTAGAGCTAAATCAGGTGCTATTATTCGTTCAACAGAGGAGCGAGTGTTAACTCCTGAACAATTACAGCAAATTGAAAAAAGCTTAAAGCCAATTGTGGTTGAAGGAATGGTGCTCGGGGCAACTTCTGATCAAATCGAGCACATGATGAAAAAGGTATTTTCTGATTTGCAAATACCTGCAGAAGGGGTGTAGTACATGCTACTTGGCGTTTTTTCAACCGTCTACATCATTACACTAGCTCTACAATTATTCATTCCGTTTATAGTACGAGAAACAATCGCTTTTGGCGTTACAGTACCCGAACAAAATGTAAAACATCCCGCATTACGTAATATGAAAAAGCATTACGCTCAAATTGTTGGAATTTCTGGCGTCATGTTTTTAATAATGATGATTGTTAGCTATTATTACCTTGCACTATCTGAGTTTTTGCAAGGTAGCTTTCTGATTGGATGCTTGTTTGCGATGCTTACAGTTAGTATGACATTATATTGGATATACCACCAAAGAGTTTTAAAGCTTAAAAGAGAAGAGCAATGGGGCTTAAATATAAAACAAGTTCGTACTGTTGATGTAACGGCACGTAGTCGTGATGAAATGCTTCCATGGCCATTTTACGTAGTCCCTTTTGGTGTTACGGTGTTTCTCATTATCTTTACATTCCTCCATTATGACCAAATACCAGATGACATTGCTGTACACTGGGGACCAAGTGGTGAAGCGGATTCTTGGAGAAAGAAAACATATTTTACTGCGGTTTCAATGCCGCTTGTTATGCTGATGATGCAATGCATGATGTGGGGAATTGTAGATTCCATAAAGCGTTCTGCAATCAAGTTGGCCGTTAATCGTAAGGAAGAATCATTGGAAGATCAGTTGAAAAGCCGAAAGTATATGAGTTGGAACATTATGTTGTTAAGCTATGCCCTTACTATATTATTTACAGTATTACAGTTAAGCAATATCTATCCTTCAATGACTTCAGGAAATAGGCTATTACCGATATTTATTTTATTTTTATGCCTTGTTATTGGCTCTGTCCTTATTTACGCGTGGAAAAAACGCAAGTTGAGGGTGACATATGAAGATAATGTAGTTGCAGAAGTAATGGATGTTGATGAGGATCGCTATTGGAAGGGTGGATTATTTTATGTGAATCGTCAAGATCCTTCCGTTTTTGTAGAGAAACGTTTTGGGGTCGGTTGGACGATGAACTTTGCAAATCCACGAGGCTATATCGTAATTGGCTTGCCGTTACTTATATTGCTGTTGATTTCTTTCTTTTCGTTATAATATAAATGCGAAAGAAGTTAAAAATTCGCTACACTCCCGCGAGACAGCGATCATTGCATTTGTAGATCGTCCACACGGAATGGAGCGGATTTTTTGTTAAAGTAGTGTACCGGAAACAAGTCGGATGGGGGGAAGCTTGAATGAAAATTCTCGTTGTAGATGATGATGTACATATTTTACAGCTAGTAAATATTTATCTGACAAAAGAGGGCTATCAGGTGATACAAGCGGAAAACGGACAACAGGCACTTCAACTACTTGAGGGAAACTTGCCTGATTTGGCTGTTGTAGATGTCATGATGCCAGGTATGGATGGTTTTACATTAACTAAGAAATTGAGCCAGGACTACGATATTCCTGTACTGTTATTAACAGCAAAAGGCGAGCTTGAGGACAAGGAACGAGGTTTTTTGGCAGGCTCAGATGACTATGTTGTAAAGCCGTTTGAACCTAAAGAATTGCTGTTTCGCATAGGAGCGATATTGCGTAGATTAGATAAGAAAAATCAGATAAGCATCCAGGTGGGCCGGCTAGTTATTGATCGTCGTAGCTTTGAGGTGGTCATTGGGGAAGATACACTTGTTCTGCCTTTAAAGGAGTTTGAACTATTGGCTTTATTAGCTTCCCGACCGAATCAGGTGTTTACACGTAGTTTTATTATGGAGCAAGTGTGGGGCTATGACTATGATGGAGATGAGCAGACTTTAAATACGCATGTGAAGCGGATTCGTGAGCGGCTGCATCGTTATGAAACAGGTGTTGAGATTACGACGGTGCGTGGTGTTGGCTATAAGATAGAGGTTATTGCATGATGAAAACGTTATATAGTAAATTTGTTGTCACGACGATGCTCGTTATGATCGGCAGCTTGTGTATCGGCTTCTTAGCGACAAATATTTATTATCATCAAGTTGTAAAGGAAAAAAACGATGCGAAAAACGTGAAGATTGCGCAAGATATTGCGAAATACATTGAGTCGTCAAAGCCTAGCGATTTAGAAAATTATTTAACAACTCTTGGGGAAATAGGTTATCAGATTTATGTAACAACCGGTGACGAAGGACATTTTTTCGGCGGTAAGTATCGTGATAAAGCACTACCGCCCAAAACAGTCGAGCAGGTTTTAAATGGGGGAATTTATCATGGTATGCGTGATTTTCCTAAAGAGACTTTTGTGACAGGCTTTTTTGCGAATGAGTTAATAAATACGATAGGTGTGCCATTTACTTATGAAAATAAGCAGTATGCATTGTTCATTAGACCTGATATTCGCTTGTTGTTTTCTGAGGTTCATACGATACTTGGTGGACTTATTCTAGCGATGACAGTACTTAGTCTGTTGGCAATGCTACTTTTTGCTAAGGCACTAATTCGACCTATTACACAACTTACCGAGGCAACACATCAGCTTGCACATGAGAAATTCGATACGCTACTAGATATAGAGCGAGCTGATGAAATTGGACAATTAGCAGATAGTTTTAATGTCATGACAGAAAAATTACAGGAAAATGATCGAATACGTAAAGAGTTTATTAGTAATGTGTCCCATGATTTTCAGTCGCCGTTGTTGAATATTCAAGGCTATGTAGATTTACTAAAGAATCCGTCACTTACCGACAAGGAGAGGCAGGAATATACAACGATTATTGAACTAGAAACGAAGCGTCTGTCGACATTAACTAAGCAATTACTTTTACTAACATCACTCGATCAATCTACAAGGTTGTTAAAGCGTGAGCCTTATCGATTAGATGAGCAATTAAAGGAAACCGTAAGAAAATACCGCTGGCAGCTTGAAGACGCAAATGTACAATTATCGTATCAGCTTGAACCAGTAACATGTAATGGTGATGCTGGGCTATTGCAAAATGTTTGGGATAATTTATTGACGAACGCTATTAAATATAATGTCGAAGGTGGAGAAATTCATATTCACTTGCAAGAATTCTCAACCTCAATTGAAGTACTTATTAAGGACAGTGGCATAGGATTGACTGCTGAACAATTACAAAAGGCATTTGATCGTTTTTATCGAGTAGATGAGTCCAGAACAAAGCAAGGTACTGGGCTTGGACTAGCCATCGTGAAGCAAATTGCTGAGCTACATGGGGGAACGGTTCATATGGAAAGTGTTATGAATTCCGGCACAAAGGTCCGTGTTCACTTACCAAAATTGTAATGAGGAGTTCATGTAAAGTTCATGTTCACGAGATAAACTGCTGACTAAGTTGAAAAAACTTAGGGGGAGTTATTGTATGGAACTAAAATGGAGTATACGCCTTATTCGTCTTGCTGCGATTTTTGGCTTATTGGGAACGTATCTAGGCTCACATATTTCTGCCTCAGGTAGTTATGAATATAGACCGATACATGCACATATTTTGCTCGTAGGTTGGTTAAGTATGTTTGCATGGGGCATTTTCTATCGAGCTTTTAAAGTGAAATCGCAAAAATTAGTAACAGCACATTGTTGGACGGCTATTCTCGGAGTTTTTGGTTTAACACTAGGCATGTGGTTCTACAATATAAATCCATTTCATTTTAGCAGTACATTTACATTAATTTTCTTTATCATAGGTGGGACAACGCTATTAATTAGCTTTGCTTTATTTATCGTTGTAACATTTATGGTGAATCTAAAAGAAGAAATGAAAAGCTAAAAAATACCGTGTCACTGTCTTTATGAGGTGGCACGGTATTTTTTTGGAAGAACGGCTTTAATTGGCCTATTACAAAAGGTTTGATATGATATTTTTTTGAAACATATGCCATACGGAAATCAACCCTACTTTATGGTGATGGGTTCTTTTACTTTATATTTTCAAGAGACTTCTTAAGCCATTTTGTTGCCTCGGTATAGTCTTGAGCGACACCATGTCCTTTTTTGTAAAGCATACCGAGCTGGAATTGTGCTTTTTGATGCCCTTGATTGGCAGCAAGTCGATACAGCTGGGCGGCTTTCGCAAAATCCTTTGGTACCCCTTGTCCATGACTGTGCATTTGAGCTAATTGATATTGTGCTTTGGCATGCCCCTGAGCGGCAGCTTGTTCAATCCATTTTGCTGCCTCTGTATAATCCTGTGCGACACCTTTTCCCTTATCAAATAAATTACCGAGCTGATATTGAGCACCTGAATGCCCTTGGATGGCAGCTAGTCGATAGCAGCGCCTTGCCTCTTCTAAGTCCTGCTCGATCCCCAATCCATGCTCATATAATAACCCTAATTGATATTCAGCCTGAATATGGGACTGATCAGTAGCGGCTCTCCACCATTTCACTGCTTCATCATAATTCAAGTTAGCTTCATATAATAATCCGAGCTCGTACTGAGCATCCGCATACCCCTTTTCAGCGGCAGCTTTGAAGTAAGGGAGCGCTTTTTCTGGTTGCTGAAGTTGGTATACGTAAATACGTCCAAGCTCAAATCCTGCACTTATATGTCCAGTGTTAGTGGCTAACTGTAACCATTTTTCAGCTAAAGATATATCGTTTTCTTTGACATAGAGTACACCGAGGCAGTATTGAGCATTTAAGTGTCCTTTATGTGCAGCGAGCTTAAACCATTTTATAGCCTCTATACGATCCTGAGGAATACCTTGACCAGTGTTATATAGCATTGCCAATTGAAATTCCGCATTAGTATGGTCTTGAAGTGCAGCTAAATGGAACCATTGCGCAGCTTCTTCAAAATTTTGTGAGATACCACGACCTTTAAGGTACATATAGCCAAGATTATACTGAGAACTTGCATCACCAGCTAATGCGGCCATTTCAAAATAGGCTATAGCTTCCTCATAGCTTTGCTCAACGCCAGTTCCGTTGTGATAAAGGAATCCAAGGTTATTTTGAGCACTTGTATTCCCTTGATTGGCTGCTAGCATGTACCATTTTGCTGCCTCTGCAAAGTTTTGTGGCGTACCAAGTCCCTGATTGTATAAAACTCCTAGATTGTACTGTGCATCTGCGTTTTCTAAATCCGCAGCAGCTTTATAATAGCGAGTGGCTTCTTCATAGTCTTGTACAACACCATGTCCTAAATGATAAAGCACGCCTAAGCTATAAAGTGCATTTGCATCATTTTGAGCAGCGGCACGTTCATACCACATTTTTGCAACTGCATAGTCTTTCTTAACACCACGACCTTGATTATAAAGAGCACCTAAATTATATTGAGCACTTGCATTCCCTTGTTTTGCCGCAAGCTCAAACCAGTTTGCGGCATTTTTATAGGCCTCAGTTGATTGATTATCTTGAAGAAGCATATTTACATCAAAAACTGAAGTTATATTTTCAAAACTAGGGGCTAAGCGAATCATCTTTGCCTTTACGCTAAGGTCATAGCGTTTAATAAACCATTCTACAATATCACTTATATAATCAAGAACAATCTTTGCGACCTTTGCTTCCACAATTTCACTACTATTACTAGAAGTCATTTTGTTTACAAGATTCATTAGTAAATAAATGCGACGTGGATGGATTTTTGCAACAAAGCTACGATTATTGAGTAATGACCGAATGTTTTTTAGCTTTGGTTCTGAATCCATTTCTAGTTTATAAAGTTCATATAAAATTTCCTCCAGTACAAGGAGTGATTTTTGTAAAGATAGAGCTGGCTTTGACGTGGCGAGAGAGCTAGCATCCTGTAAATTTTTAGCCAATTTAATGAAGGACAAAGCTTTTAGTTTCTTACATTGATCTTGGAGAATATCATATTGAATGACGATAGCACTCACCTCTTTCATAAAAGTCCTCTTTTTTCATATATCGGGAAAATACCGTTATTGTTGAATTGTCCTCGTTACATGATACTATGTTTTATAAGGAGACTCGTCGAGGTTTAAAGTAGCGATTAAAAAGTACATCTGTCAAAGTTTCATGTTATCCGGGGGATAGAGATGATGAAAAATATTGCAGCAATTATACCAGCCTATAATCCACAACAGTCACTTATAACCTATGTCCATCAATTATTAGCCACCACCATTAGCCAAATTATTATTGTCAATGATGGTAGCGATCAAAAATATGCATATGTATTTGAAGAGCTAAAAAAGATTGATTGCTGTCGAGTACTAGAGCATGACCACAATATTGGTAAGGGAGGCGCACTAAAAACAGCCTTTGCTTATGTAAGGTCGCAAAGAAGCATGTTTCAAGGTGTCATTACAGTAGGTGCTCATGGGCAACATACTTTACAAGATGTAAAGCTCGTTTTAACGATGACAAAGGTATTTTCTGAAGGAATTGTGTTAGGAGTACGTAACTTCCATTCGGCGGACAGTAACCTTTTATCCTACTGGGGTAATCGTGCAACAAGTTTGTTTTTTGAAATCCTTTACCATAGAAGATTAGTGGATACCCAAACAGGTTTGCGGTTTATTTCTATAAAGGAACTACCGTGGCTGATGAAAGTAAAAGGTGAACGATATGACTACGACACAAATATGCTAGTCGCTGCGCTTAAAAGAAAGTGTCCAATTTTTGAGGTGGAGATAGGTCAGTTACGAATAAAGAAAAATACAGTGATACAGTATGATGAAATAACAAATGCAGGGTCAATTATTGCTACCATGCTTATGAATTATTTAAAACCAAGGGAAAAATAGCTACATGTTAAATTTTGTAATAGGATAATAATTACTCAAGAGCGTAGCGAGTATAGAAAGAAGGAGCAATGATGATGGAATATTCAGATCAAGTGAAAAATCGTGTAAAGCGCATGGAAGGCCAGCTACGTGGGATCTTAAAAATGATGGAAGAAGAAAAGGACTGTAAGGCAGTCATTACTCAATTATCGGCTGTACGTTCAGCAGTAGATCGTACAGTTGGTGTCATTGTTAGCACGAATCTTTTAGAATGTGTACAAAATGCTGAAGGCGATGGCGAGAAAATGAATGAAGTTATTCAAGAGGCAGTTAATTTAGTAGTAAAAAGTCGTTAACATAAAGAGAAGCCAACTCGATAGAAAATGGCTTAGAAAACTCACTAAAAATAGGTGAGTTTTTATTTTTGTACAAAAATATAGTTTAATTCGATACTTATTTTTTATTAAAGGGAGTTTATACCTATGCGGTGTTTATTGGTTATACAGTTAAAAGTCACAGTTAGTGAACTTGTCCGATAGATTCGCAGTCACTTTCTCTGTTATTCTAATTACAAGAATATAACAAATGGGAAGGTGATTTATTGTGAAAAAATGGTTGATAGGCGGAGCAGCATTGCTGATGTTAAGTCCAACAGCAGCTTATGCTCAACAGGCAGACGCTCGTTCAGTAAATACTTCCCCGGTGAGTGCTTATCATGTAGTAGCTAGTACTAACGTAACGACTTGGGATCAATTCACAACAGAAATCGTAAAGCAATTAAATAATTTCGCTCCCGAAATTAACATTACATATAGTGGACCAATGACAGATTTCAAAAAGAATTTTATGGAGTCCTTTAAAAAAGCACAGGAGCAAGCGGTCTATGCGGGTGGTCATATGGAAAGTACCAATATTTCTGCAGACTCAACAGGCAATGTAACGTTTAAAGTGAAGTATTTGACAAACCAAACGCAAGAAGCGGCGGTGCAAAAAAAGGTTGATCAATTATTAAAAGCGATTATTAAGCCTTCGATGACAGAGTTCGAAAAAGTAAAAGCGATTAATGATTATATCGTGTCAAATGCTACATATGGTACAAAAACAAAGGCTAGTCCCCATAGTGCTTATGCATTGTTAATGGAAGGACAAGCTGTGTGTCAGGGTTATGCGTTAGCAGCTTATAAAATGTTGGATCAAGCTGGATTCGATGCAAAGTATGTTGTTGGTACTGTTAATGGTAACGTGGCACATGCATGGAATTTAGTAAAGGTTGATGGTCAGTGGTATCATTTAGATACAACATGGAACGATCCATTACCAAATCGTTTCGGGGCTTCCTCGTACGATTATTTTTTAGTAACAGATACACAACTAAAGAAAGATCATAAATGGATAGCATCAAATTATCCAGCTGCAACAAGTACAAAATATAACTATATGCTAAATGTTCATTTTGCATATCAGGATAAAAATACGCTATACTTTAGTAATACAGCCGATAAAGATAAATTGTATAAGCTTGATCTAGCAAGTGGTAAGAAAACAAAGGTCATTGATAAACGTGCCTTGTATATTACTGGAGCAGATGACTTTTTATATTTCAGTGATTACAGTAACAGCGGTTACTTAACGAAATTAAATCTAAAAACATTAAAAACTGAAGTGCTCGTGAAACAAGCAGTTACAGATTTAAGAATTAATGATAATTTTTTAGTTTATAATGTTAAGGGAAATGAACAGAAACTTAAAATTAAATAAGAATATCCTTATCTATTGATAAAATGAAAGCACAAAAGGGCCTCCAACTGAGTTCTTTGTGCTTTTTTTGTATATAATGAATACAGGAAACCGGTTGGAGGTGAGGATTTTGTGGAAAAAGTTAGCCATGATCGTAATAATCATTATTTTTATTGACCCCATTTATACGGCTGGTAAGGCAGTTGTACAACAAGTAATAACTTGGGCCAATAATGATGAGATAGAAACGATGCTTCTTTCAACAAAGGAAAAAATCATAGACGTTACTGCTAAACTTTCAGAGAATACCTCCATTGAAACGGCCACACCACCTATAGAAGACAAACCAGAAGAAGGAGTAGCCGTTACAGCTCCTGCAGTCAAAAAACCTGAAGCAAAGTTAGTTGTAACAAATGCAAAGGAAATGGCTGATGCGATGTATGCGTACTACAGTAGTTTTTCACCTACGTTTGAGATTCAATATAAAGGCAATACACAACGAATTGAACAGGTAGTGGAAGAAGCTTATGAAAATGCTATTAAAAGAGATGATTATGTATACGGCCATATTAGTAAACACTCAATTCGTTTTGAATATGGAGGAAGAACAGCCAAAGTATTTGGGGAGCAAAGTTATTTAATGACACCAGAGCAGTCCGGATATGTTGAAATGAATGTTCAAGAGGTCGTAGCTTCTATTGATAAACAATCATTAAGTGATATAGAAAAGGTTAGGGCTGTCAATGATTATATCGTTGCCAATACCGCGTATACGGATCAAACGAATTCAAGTCCACATAGTGCTTACACAGTGCTTGCGGAACATGGTGGCGTTTGTCAGGGCTATGCATTGCTGGCTCATTCGATGTTACAAAAACTAGGTATAGAAACAAAATATATAGTAGGCTATGTCGGACAGGAAGGACATGCTTGGAATTTAGTAAAGCTGAATGGACAATGGTACCACCTCGATACTACATGGAATGATCCAGTACCTGATCGTAAAGGGGCAGTGCGTTATCAGTATTTTTTAGTGGATGATCGAACGATGGCAAAAGACCATACGTGGATTGCTGAAGACTACCCGAAAGCAACTAGTACAAAGTATAACTACTTTCACAATGTAGATTTCGCTGCAAAGGTAGGGCAACAAATATTTTATAGTAATGTTTCTGATAATAATAAATTGTACGTGCTTGATTTAGAAACAGGTAAATCGAAACGCGTTTCCAATTCACGCGCACAGTACGTTGTTTATGCGGATGGTTGGCTATATTTTAGTAATTATTCACAAGGAGCGTATTTAACGAAGATTCGTCCGGATGGAAGCGGAGAACAAATATTAAATCGGGAAGAAACGAAGGATTTATTTGTGAAGGACAACTATTTATATTTCACGACAAATGAACTGAAAAAAATGGCGCTTTAACGTGATCAACGAAAACGATTAATTTGCCAAAAATAAAGAGCCTATAACTTTGAGGTTAAATAAAGAATGACTCTTCTGCAAAACGAGAGGTTGATTTCCGTTCCGACCGGTCGCTTTGTTGCTACCGCTTCGCTTTCGCACAGAGCAAAGCTTCCTGGGGGCGTCCGATGAGCCGCTTCACTCGCGTTGCTCGCTCCAGGGTCTCGGGCCAACACGATGTTGGTCACGAAGGCGTTATCACAGGATGTGATGCTTTTAGCCTTCGTTCCTCTATTGCTAATCCCCAAGGAGTCGCCCAGTTCTCCACTCCAATCAACCACTCCACATAGAGTGTATCATCGGGTATGTCACTCATATATTTTTAGACACCTTGATTTCATTGAACATAATAGTTTTCAACAACATGAAGAGCCTATGACATTACAGATTGTCATAGGCCTTTTTTGTTCGTTCTATAAGATAATGGATTGGTGGATGCTGACACAGAGAAACTTCAATTTGCGGATACATCGATTTCATTTCCTGAGAAAAAGTTTTAAAAATTAATGGATTATGCTTAATGGCACCACCATTACAATAAAGGCTAAAAGCGTCGCCTTGATAGTCGATTTTTTTCAACACAGCACATGCAAGGAGCGCTAGTTCATGGGCTGCGCGCATTGATATTTGGATGGCGCATGGATCCTTTTTGTCCACGGCATCTGCTAAAAATGCCCCCATTTTTGCAAGCTGCGCGTTCGTGTAAGATGGGTGAAACAGCCATGTAGCTAGCTCTGTAACATCTTGGATCCGTAAGTGATTATAGACAGCACTTTTTAATAGAGTCGGCTCACCGCGCCCGTCTTCCATGTGGAAAATGGCGCGTATTACTTCTTGCCCTAGCCAATAGCCACTGCCTTCATCTCCAGCACGATGCCCCCAGCCACCTACACGTACTATTTGTGTACCGGTAAATGCGTAAGCGATAGCTCCTGTTCCAGCGATGAGTAACGCGCCTGCCTGTCCAGCAGTAACGCCAAGTAAAGTGGCTTGCGCATCATTTTCTATAATAAGCGTATCTATTTTAAGCTGTAATGCTGATAAGGCGTTATGAATGATTGCTGATACGATTTCATGATCTTTGGGAGAATCAATCCCAGCCATTGCAAAGGTAGCTACAGCAATAGTGGAGTCAGCTTGCTTTTGCAAAAAGTCCTGCACATTTGCTAATAACGCTTGCACTATTTCTGTAGCAGATTCAGCACCGATTGCTTGATAATTCGAGCCACTTGTTGATGTTGTATAGATTATTTCACCAGACTCGGCATGTACGAGCGCACATGCCGTTTTTGTAGCACCACCGTCAATAATAAGTAGCCATCCCATCATTGATTCCATCCCTCGATAAAGACTGTTAATTGTTTCTCTGCCTCAATGATTTTAGACTCCTTCAAACGGACCCACTCATTAAGGTTATGAGAATTTGCCTTGGAGCGCTCAAGAGATTCTTTCATCGTTACGGGCGCTGGACCCCCAAGTAATGTACGTACAGCAACGAAAGTTTCTGGTTTTAATGTGTTATAAAAATCTTCTTCAGAAATTTTTAATGGCTTACCAGTAATCAATTTGGATTGTGTGTTTGCTAGCCCCCATGTAAGGCTTGCTAGAGATTCCTCGCCATGAGAGAGCAAGACCTTAATACATTTACTAACAATACTATGTGCTTGGCGGAAGGAAATCCCTTCAGAACGCACTAACGTATCGGCAAGCTCTGTTACATTGGCAAAGCTATTTTCAGCTCGATTTCTTAGTTTTTTCTTGTTCACATCCATCGTCACAACAAGCGAACCAAATAGTTCGTAAATACCTATTAAACGGTCGATGGCGCGCCATAAATATGGTTGCATATCATCTTCTGTGTCTACAATATCTCCAAAAGGTGTATTATGTACCATCTGTAATACTGTACTAGCGTCACCAACAACCGCTGATAACAATGAACGTGTATGCTCTATTGAAACAGGATTGCGTTTTTGTGGCATGATCGAGCTAACTTGTACGTACGGGCTCGCCAACGTAAATGCATTGAATTCCTGTGTAGCCCATAGTAGAAAATCCTGGGATGTACGGCCAAGATTAAGGGCCGCAAGCTGAACGATACTCGCTGCCTCTGCGATATAATCCGCACCAGCAACAGCATCCCACGCATTCTCGATAATATCATCGAAGGCCAATAACTCACGCATGCGCTCTCTATTAATATTGAAGCCAGTTGTCGTTAATGCTGCTGCTCCCATACTACTGCGATTCACCGTTTTGTAGACATGCTGTAAACGTTCAAAATCGCGTTCAAGTTGATCGATGACAGCCTTCAAATAATGAGCAAAAGTTGTTGGCTGTGCCTGCTGCGTATGTGTATAGCCAATCATAATCGTATCAACGTGCTCCTCAGCAGCAGCGATTAAATCATCCCGTAATGTCAATAATTCTCGCATAAGCAATAACAATTTTTTTCTTAAAGTCATTCGATAGATGGCAATGCCCATATCATTACGACTTCTCCCAATGTGAAGATTTCCAGCAACATCGCCAGCTAGCTCTATTAATTTATTTTCGATGCGGAAAAACAAATCCTCATATAGTGGGCTGTAATCCTCTATACGATAATAGTTCAAATCTAGTTTCTTTAGAGCGATTCCGATTTCTTTAGCTTCTTCTTTTTTTACTAGTCCCTGTTCTTCTAACATTTTTAAGTGTGCAATATTGATTTGTAGAATAATTGTTAAAAAGTTTTTCTTGGCTTCATCGTAAGCTGGCTGTAAGACAATTTTACGATAAATATTAGAAGGGAAGATCATCCCATCTTCTTGCTGTGTTTTGTTGCGAAAATCTTCAAACATATGAATTGCCTCCTATTAGATTAGCAGTTATATGGCCGAACCAGCACTGCCTTTAGATAACTTCTCAGAAATAATAAGCACAATTAAAATTAAACAAATTTGTAAGACGCCATATGCACAAGCAGTTCCAAATTTAAACGAATATAGTTTTTGGAAGATCGCCACTGATAATGGGATGGTCGACGTACTGTAAATAAGAATGGACGCAACGAATTCGCCAAAGCTTTGAACAAGTGCTAGTAACGTACCTGCCAAAATGCCTGTAAATGTAAGGGGAAGTACAATACGTCTAAATGAATACCACCATGTTGCACCTAAACTCCGTGACGCTTCTTCGATAGATTGATCTAATTGAACAAGTGATGCCGATGTCGATCGGAAAACAAGAGGTAAATGCCTAATAAAATAAGCTAACGGCAAGATCCAGAACGTCCCGACAAGAACTTGATTAAAGGCGAATATATTTTCTGTACTAAAGGCTGCAATCAAATTGACAGCTACAACCGTTCCTGGCAATGCCCAAGGAACCATAATTAAAATATCAAGTAATGTTTTACCTTTAAAGTTTAAGCGAACCATTGCATAGGCTGCTGCAACACCGAAAAGGATGTTACCGAATGTTGCAACAATCCCCATTTGAATGGAGTTCCAAATCGGTCGCCACGTCCGTTCATCTGTAAAAAGTGCTTGATAATGATCTAATGTATAGTCTGTTGGGAGAATTTGCGTTTTCCATGCACCATCAACGGAAAATGAAATTAAAATAAGCACTAAAATCGGCAAAATTAAAATTAATGTTCCTATGAAAGATGCAATAGTCGCTATAATTTTCATGCCTCTTGAAGACACTTCAGAACGGTGAACACTAATCCCTTTACTGAGGTTTTGATAATTTCGACGGTTTTGATACCAGCGCATCACAATTAAAAAGGTAATGGATACAAAGGATAAAATCATAGATTGTGTCGCTGCCATATCTAAATTCCCATTCGTACGAGATAAATAGATTTGCATGGTCATTGTACGTTCGACACCGAACATTAAAGGTGCAGTGTAGGATGCCATAGATATCATAAAGACGAGTAAGGAGGAGGCAACAATCGAAGGTGTTAACATGGGCAAAATAACCTTTGTCCATACCCGAATACGCCCGGCACCTAAACTAGTAGCGGCTTCTTCTAAAGCTGGATCAAGACCTTTTATAGCTGCTGAGGCGGTTAAGTAGAAGTAAGTGTACATAGTGAATGTATGTACTACGATAACCCCCCATATCCCTTTTAATGAAAAGGGTACTTGCTCTAAACCAAATAGGTGTTGAAACGCACGTGGGAAAATACCACTGTCTCCATACAAAAAAGTAAAGGACAGTACACCTACTAACGGAGGAAGAGCCATAGGTACCAATACTAAAACAGAGAGTATCCGTCTACCTGGGAAATTATAGCGTTCCAGAAGAAATGCCATAGTTACACCGACGATCGCACAACAAATAACACTGATAGCGGATATATATATACTAGTCCACAATGCCTCTATATTTGCTGGGCTAGTTATATTAAAGAAATTTTTATAATTAGAGAGTGCATCATCACCTGAAAAGCTCTCTTTAAACGTTTGATAGAACGGGTATACCACATAGGCAAACAACACTAAAAATAAAGGTGCCACTAAAATATAGACAAACCAGTTCGAGCTAGTTAGACGTGTCCATGCATTTCCTTCAGAAGAACTGTCGTGTGTTTTTTCCATGTTAGTACCCTCCTATTCTCCTAAAAAATACAGTGAATCTTGGGCTATAGTTAGAGTAATTTCTTCACCAATTTTTTTGAATTGACCATTCATATTAATAATCATTACTTTTAGTGAAAAATCTAGACATTCTACAATGTAGTTCACACTAATTCCTGTAAATTCAACAAAAGTGATTTTACCTGTTAATGTGTTTTCACCAGTACCTTCATGAATAGATTCAGGACGAATAGAAATAAACACTTTGTATCCAATCATATGCGTTAAAGCGGGGGAGCTTTGTTGTTTTCGCCCAATGAGAACAAGTCCACTTGCCGTTTTTACTTGTATATCGTTACCGTTAATAGCATCGATTGTCGCCTCAATTAAGTTCGTCTCACCAATAAAATCTGCTACGAAGCGGTTTGAAGGTCGATTATAAATTTCTAGTGGTGTACCGATTTGTCTGACGTGCCCATTCTCCATGACCATTATCCGATCTGACATAGACATAGCTTCCATTTGATCATGCGTAACATAGATGGTTGTAACACCGAGCTCGGATTGAATACGTTTTATTTCTACGCGGGTTTCTTCGCGTAGTTTAGCATCTAAATTCGACAAGGGCTCGTCTAATAATAAAATATCAGGCTCTATGACAAGCGCCCTTGCTAATGCAACTCGTTGCTGCTGCCCACCAGATAATTCATTAATTTTCCGATTACCATATTGCGATAAATGGACAAGCCCTCTAATACGGTCAACTTTTTGCTTAATCTCTCCCTTTGAAAATTTCCGTACTTGTAATCCAAAAGCGATATTTTCGTCTACCGTCATATGTGGAAAGAGGGCATAATTTTGAAACACCATACCAATATTCCGTTTATTAGGTTGAAGCCTTGTCACATCAAAATCATCAAAAAGAATTTTTCCTTCCGTTGGGTAATAAAATCCGGCTATCATCCTTAGTGTTGTCGTTTTCCCACAACCACTTGGACCGAGGAAGGTAAAAAATTCACCAGATTTAATATGAAGATCTAAATCTTTTACGCCGTGAATGTGACCGAATTTCTTAGAGACATTTTCTATTTTCACACTTTTCAACTGAAATGCTCCTTTCTCGTTAGAAAATTAGTTGCATGAAGCCTCGAGCAAAATATACTCGAGGCTTATAAATATGAACAATATTAATAGATGTCTTATGATATCAAAAGGCTCATCACCATAACGTGGGGTTGATTTCCGTTCCGACTAGGCGCTTTCCTAGGGGCGTCCGATGAGCCGCTTCGCTTCGCTGTAGGGTCTCATCTGTGACGCTGATCCCCAAGGAGTCGCCAAGTCTCCACTCCAATCAACTTATATAAAAAGCAGACATTTTCAAATGTCATTCCTAATTATTTTTGTGAAGGGCCTGTCAGCAACATAGGACAGGTTCACAACTTTTTAGTCCTCAATCATTTTTTTCCTCGGCCTTTAATATTGTTATCCCAATGCTCCATCCATTCAGCTTCTTTCTCAGTCATGAGCTTCCAATCTATATCAAAAGTTTTTAAATCTAATTCTTTATACCACTCAGGCATTGCCTCTTTATCGATATCTGAGCGAGTAGGGATTTGATAGTAATCGTTGGCTAGTTGAGTCACCATTCCTTTTTCAAATATGAATTCTGTGAAGAGCTTTGCATTCTCTAAGTTTTTCGCATTGTTCACAACACCAACACCATCAACTAAAATCGGTGCACCACTCTTCGGATAAATGTAATCGAACGGATAATCAGTCGTATATTTCTTTAATAAAATATCTTGCAAATTCCATAAAGAAACGCTGCCTTCTTGTCGTGTCATCTTTAAATAAAGTGCATTTGGATCTTGTGTATATTCCTTCGTGTTAGCATCTAATTTTAATAACCAATCGTAGCCCTTCTCAGGTGAATCTGCGCCTTGACGTAAAATCATAGATGAGTAAATAGTGCGCATCGTCCCAGATGCTAATACACCCCGAATTAAAATTTTATCCTTCCACTTTGGATCTAATAATTCATCCCAATCCTGTGGACCCGTTTCTTTCTTTAATACATCACTGTTAATCATAATAACTTCGGGTAGTAACATTTCACCAAACCAACGACCATCTGCATCTTTATAAGCCGCATCAATAGAGTCGCTAAAGCTAGGCTTCCAGGCCTGAAGTAAACCTTCATCGGCGCCGACAGTTAGTGCAGATTGCGTACCGCCCCACCAAAAATCAGCCTGAGGATTAGCCTTTTCACCACGTAGGCGTTCTAAAATTTGCTGTGCGCCCATCGTTAAAAATTCCACTTCAATGTCCGGGTACTTTTCATTAAATTGATCGATTACCTTTTGCACCATTTCTTCATCGCGCCCTGTATAGATCACAAGCTTACCAGATGGTGTTGTCGCCACATCGGTCTTTTTAGAATCGGACGCTTTGTTACTATCTGTTGCATCTTTTGTAGCAGTCTTGTTATCACTACTACAAGCAGCTAAGGAAACAACCATCAGCACAAGTAAAAAGCCGAAGATACGTATTTTCTGCATAAACTTCCCCCTCCCTAATAATGAAAAACTTACATATAGCAGTATAATCCGGAGACCTTGCATTAATGTTAGAATAGTTAAAAAATTATAATTGGATTCATCATAGCTAAATAAATACTAGAGAGCAATGGCTTTAAAGTAGCCAGTAGTCTTGGTTTTTGGGACTTTGAGAATAGATTATCAAAATATGTTCAAAAGTGAACAAAGACTGATTTTGGTGTTTTTGAAATACTTGTTAGAAATTAAAACAAGGAAATCTATAAAGTTTAATTTATATACGTCTAAATATTGCATTAAAGGAGTTTTATAATGATTTAAAGATCGTTTCATGGGATTTTAGCAGACACAGTTTTGTTCGTTCGAATTTAGATAATTATCAAAATTTTCTCAAAAGTATACAAATGTTGATTTTGATTATTCTGAAATTGGTGCTACGATTTGAAACAAGGACATCTATAAAATTTATTATATATATATATGTCCTAATCATCTCAGTAGAAGAATTACCTACAGATGGGGGAGGTATTGACTTGGATGCATTAATAGCCCAAGAGGAAACTGGTTCTTTCCTAATTGATGATACAAATAATAATAACCTAGAGCAGCTGTAAAAGCTGGAGGTGGTACATGGAACGTAATCTGGGGATTGGATCGTCATTCCTCGGAGTACAACCATCCTTCAAAAGTACATATGTCAGCCGCAGGTAATTGGAATACAAACGTAAAAGTGAATGGGAAGCAACAGGTAACTTAGCATATGCGTGGGTTAAAACTTCACTTTGGGGTAATACAGCAAATTGGAATGTTATATAAATATTAAACAAACACAATGTATAGGGATTTTTCCTATACGTTGTGTTTATTGAAAGGATATATTCATGAAAAAAATAATATATCTATTTTTAACTATCGTAATAATTACATCAAATTTATTCAGTTATTCGCTATTTTCGAATCATATAGTAGTTGATTTTTTATATAAAAGAAATCAAATTGTTATGATTGACTATAATTATGCCAAAATAAATTTCGATGAAACTAAATTCACTGAACATTTAGTCGAATTTTCAAAGAAAAATAATATTAATATTTCTCAATATAATTTTATAAACGACAATTCTTTAAATATTTACTCTACGAACGTTTTAGGAGATTCTTATATCAACTTAAAATCTGGAGAATTTCCGACTGGAAAACGTTTTATCGCTAATTACTTGAAAGAAAATGAAAAAAAACAATCAGGTATGTTCTACTTTCCAGTAACTAATTGGGAATTTTATATATATGACTTTAAACAAATAAAAAATGTAGGATTTAAAGATGAATTTTATTTGAGTAGTGTAGATAAAGAACTCCTTCATTCTTTTACTAAAGAATTTTCCTCTTACGGTAAGGTACAGATTAAACAAGAAAATATAAGTAGTTTATTATTAACAAATATTTCTTTATTAATGATTGTTATTTTTTCTTTTGTTATTTATATAATAGGAATATTTTATTTTTTAATCCGACAACGAAAAACTTTACTTTTGTATTCTCTATGGGGGTATTCAAAAGCGAAAATTGTACGTTCTTTTTTCAGCCCCTTTTTATGGTTCTTGTCCGTTATATTCACATTATTCTTAATAGGAATAATTATAATTTCTGTAACTTTTAAAAAAGTATATTTTTTAAAAGATTTTCTCCCACTGTTCATACTAGTGAATATTTTACTTTCGATGATTCTTCTATTTGTTACATTACTAGGTGTTTTATTAATTATTAAATTTAATTATCATCAAAGTGTTAAAGGTGCTTTACCATTTCGTAAAATTCAGTGGATGTCGATTATTTTAAAAACGGTAGTATCCATTGCTCTTTTTAGTATGATTAGCTTTTCTTTTATGAAATATAATAATTTAACCAATAAAATTAATAGTTTAAGTTACTGGGATGACACTCAAAATGTATTTCGTATTCAAGTAGGTGTGCTAAATAATGATATTTTTGATAATTTAAAACTCGATAGAGATTTAAATGATAGATTAAGCTTGTTTTATGAAAAAATCAAAAAAAATAACCAGGCCTTTCTCATAGAAGCCGAAAAATTTAGTGTTATTAATTATAAAGATGGAAAACCTATATATAGCTATATGTTAGGTATTAAAAATACAAATGATCTTTATACCCCTCAGGGCAGACGTATTGTTATAGATGAAAATTATCTCAAAGTCAACCCAATTCAAAGTAGTAATGGTGTGTCGATTATTGAGCAGTTGCATGAGGATAAAAATACCTTGAATGTGTTAGTGCCTGAACATTTAAATGTTATCGAAGAGCATATTGTTAATTCGTATCGAGAATGGTTTTATTTCCAAAGCGTTGAAATTGTCAATATGTATAATAAGGAACTCGCTCAACCATTAATTGAAAAGAAAATAGACGATTTAAAAATTAATATAATCTATACAAAAAAAGGACAAGAATATTTTACATTTAGTAATTATAGAGGAAACCAAAAAAATAGAGTGATAGATCCTATTGCTGTGTTATACACTGATAGTTTAGATACTTCTACCATAGGTGCGTATGCGACACATTCATTATTTTTCTTAGATAATTCGAATGGAAATGCCTATGAAAATATTTCTTCATCGTTAGAAGAAGCAAACGTTAAAGAAATAAATAACGTAGTATCTGTTTATGACGAAGCAAGTGATGAAATAATTGAACTAAAATGGGGATTATTTCAACAACTAATTGGTTTAATCATAGTTATTATATTTTCATTTATACTTTTTGTTGCATATATTTGGTCTTACTATAATGCACATCTTTATCAA
Source organism: Lysinibacillus sp. G1-3 (assembly GCF_056322905.1). Classification (NCBI taxonomy): domain Bacteria; kingdom Bacillati; phylum Bacillota; class Bacilli; order Caryophanales; family Bacillaceae; genus Lysinibacillus; species Lysinibacillus sp. G1-3. The sequence continues at coordinate 82,863 of NZ_JBWHYQ010000019.1, read as the reverse complement.
TTAACCCTGAAATATTTGTTCGGTTATTCTTATTGGAAACGAAATAAAACGATTATTCTAATAGCTAGTCTCTCTAATATTTTCGCAGCTGCACTGGTGTTTTATTTCTTCAAAAGTACTAATGTTATATTGTTGCTTTTAGGAACTTTATTTTTAGAACTTCTATTCTTTAATGTATTTATCAAATTTTCGAACGAGAAAAATACAAACAAAGTAGTAAAAGGGGATTAAGTATCTAATGATTGAACTCAAAAATATAAGTAAAAGTTTTTCGGGGAAAGCTATACTGACAAATTTTTCATTGAACATTAATAAAGGAGAATTTGTATCTATTATGGGGGAAAGTGGTGCAGGTAAAACGACTGTTTTAAATATGATTGGCCTATTAGATAAGCCTGAAAAAGGTACTGTTTCTATAGACGGTCATTTAAATCCAAACCGTAAAGTTACTATGTATTTGCGAAGGTATAAATTCGGATATATATTTCAAAATTATGTGTTAATGAATAATGAAACAGTTAAAGATAACTTACTAATTTCAAAGGCATATAGTAACAATTTTAGTAATGAAATAACGATAAATAATTTAGAAAAAGTCGGCTTGGATGCTACATATTTAGAAAAGAAAGTTTATCAGTTAAGTGGTGGTGAACAACAGAGGATTGCTATAGCAAGAGTGATGTTAAAACCTTGCGAAATAATATTAGCAGATGAGCCAACAGGAAATCTTGATGACTTAAATAAAGAAGTTATTTTAAATTTATTTAAGCAATTAAAAGATTCAGGAAAAACTATTATTTGTGTAACTCATGATAAGGAAGTAGCTGAACGTTCAGACAGAATAATTCAAATAGAGCGGAGAGAATGAGATGATAAAAATTATTTCATTATCTGTAATCAATTGTGTATTAATACTATTAACTGTAGTTATACATAAAATTATTTATAGGGTAATGTTGTTGGGATATGAGAATCTAGTTACATATTGGGGTCTATTTATACTAGTTTTTTTCGTATTAAATTTGCTTGTAAATATAATGTTTTATAAAGAGAAAAATTTATAGATGTGGTAGTACTTCACATAAAAAGAGCTGGTAATTATTGCACTAGGTGATGAAAACGGTAATTTTAGACCTAACGAAAACTTAACACACACGCAAATTACGGAATTTATGTATAGAGCGCTCGGTTTATAAAAGTTAATAAAGAAATAAGGGAGGTGTATCAAAAAAATGATACATCTCCCTTTAAAATTTAGATTAAAGTATTTACTTACTATTAGGCTCTAAAGATTTATCCTTTTGTCGTCGCTGCGAAAGTATTGTCGGTAGCATCATACCTAGAATAACCAAAATAATACCCGCTATTTGTAAAAGAGTTAAAGGTTCATGTAAAACAATAACTGAAACAGTTACAGCCACGGGTAACTCGATAGCACTTAAAATAGAAGCAAGGGCTCCTCCTACTTTCGGGACAGCTATAGAGAATAAATAGATCGGCAAAATAATACCGAAGAGTCCTAATGCTAGTCCGAATTTCCATAAACCACCAGCGAATAATTTGCCGTTCCAAAGAACTTCAGGGTTTAGGAAAATACTAATAATGATAAGGGCGACAAAGGAAACAATCAACACGCGTGATGTAGTTGTAATACCCTCCACGTGGCGAGAGTTAAATTGGATAAAGCAAGCAAAAGTAAAGGCAGCAGCAAAACCTAGAAGCCAGCCTTGAATAGCGATACCGCTTAAATCTATATTTAGTACACCAGCCGCTAAAATAGTTCCAGCAAATAATACAATGATAGAAATCACTTCAGTCCGACTTGGTAAGCGTTTATGAAGTGCGCAATCTATTAATAAGCCGATCCACGTGAATTGGAAGAGCATGACTACTGCAAGAGATGCGGGAAGATACTTTAATGATTCCCCGTATACAATCCCTGTAGTACCGGTAAGTATCCCGGCGCACACTAAAATTAGCAGTCCCTTTTTAGAAAGCTTCGGTAATTGTCTTTGTGTCACTATAAAAATAGTTGCAACAAGCATAAAGCCAATAATATATTGACTTGATACTGCCTCTCCTGTTGTAAAGCCGTGCTGCATAGCTACTTTGACAATTGTCGATAGTATTCCGTAGCTACTAGAAGCAATGACAATCAATAGAGGATAAATTAAATTCTTTTTCATGTTTTTTATTTCACTTCCTAAAATTGCTTGACCATATGATGAAATGGTTCATCGATTATGGACCATGGCTCTGTAATAACAAAGCCCATACGTTCATAAAGACGACGAGCGTCCTCTTTTTCCGTTTCAACATTTAATGATAATTTTGAATAGCCTCGTTTTTGCGTTTCCTCTAAGGCGAATTGTAGTAATAATGTTCCTATTCCTTTACCACGTGCTGCTGGTGATACACAAATAGTATCAATATAATATTCATCTTCATGGGCTTCTTTATCGATGATGACGGATGGCGCATTTTTTTCTTCAAGCCATTTTACGAGATTTGCATCCATTTGAATGGCTTCGACACCATTATAGTAAACAAGAATTCCTAGTACTTGCTCATTCTCAACAGCAACATAAGTATTTAAATAGGAATGTCGATTATCCTCACGCTTGAATAGTACAGTAAGTTCTTGTTCTACTGCTTCAGTTGTCTGTTCTCCTGTTAAACGGTTGGCAATTTCACCAATCGCATCAATAATTAGTGGTATAACGGCATGGGCATCCTGTGGTTGCGCTTGTCGAATTGTAATACTCATTGTCAAAATCCCTACCTTTCTATAGGCAAGTATAACAAAGATAAAGGATGACTCAAGTTTTTGAATAAATGGTGATATTCTGACGGCATCTTTACCTTCTTTCAACGAGTGTCCAAACACCCGCTGAAAGAAGGTAAACCCTCCGGACGCAATTATGCCAAGGCATAATTGATTATTTTTCCGAAAGTTTAAAACTTTATACGATATCTGATTTCGTGTTACTCTATAATGACTAGAGTTTCAGGAGGACAACAATGACAAAGGAAGATAAAGATTATATTTTAGTTTATGGAGATGCTTTTATTGACTATATCGCCGATGATGTAACAAATACATCTTTTACTAAATATATGGGTGGTGCGACGGTAAATGTTGCTGCGGGAATTAGCCGTATTGGTGCCCCATCTGCATTAATTACGATTACTGGAGACGACGAAGGCTCTCAATTCGTTCGAGATGGCCTTGCACAAGAAGGGGTAAACCTGGATTATGCGGTATTTGACCCTGCGAAGCGTGTTAGTGGTGTCTATGTTCATTTAACAGAAGCATGTGAGCGGATTTTTAAAGATTATGTCGATGAGACGCCAGATTTACAAGTAGAAGCAACACAGTTAAACGAAGCAGCTTTTAAACATGCATCTGCTTTAACAGTGTGCTCGGGGACTATGTTCCATCCTACAGCCCTTGATACAACACGTGCTGCTGTAGAAATGGCAAAGGAAAAAGGCGCAATTATCGCAATGGATGCGAATATTCGCCCTTTACGTTGGAGCAGTGAGCAGATTTGCCGTGAGACGATCACGTCATTTTTCGAGAACGTAGATATTTTAAAGGTCACTGATGAGGAATTATTTTTCCTGACAGAAACAACTAACTTGGAAGAGGGAATTGAGCAATTAAACAGCTATTTAGTGCCTATTATTTTAGTAACAGTAGGGGAAAATGGCACATATGCGGTATTAAATGGTGAGGTTATCCATGTACCGACAGAAAAGGTTGTGCCAGTAGATACTACAGGAGCTGGAGATGCATTTATGGCTGGTGTATTACGCGATGTTCATTACAATGGTTTACCTACAACAGAGGAAGAACTTGCTCGTTGTGCAAGTTTTGGCAATAAACTAGGTGCTTTGGCAGCTACTAAAGCAGGGGCATTAACAGCTCTTCCGTACTATGATGATATTAAGCATTTACTTAAATAGTCGTTTGGAGTGTGCATACAATGGAGAAAAATTACGATGTATTAGTGAAGGATCGATTATTCTTTGGCGGTGCAAAAGATGCAGATGTAGCTTTTGAACAAGAAACGGTGGATATTGTGATTGATGTTCGCGTAAACGGTTTATCTAATGAGGAGCAGGAAGCAGTTTCATATGTGTACAAGCATATGCCAATTGCTGATGAGGACATAGCAGTAGCGCCTTCTATTCAAAACGTTGCAAAAGAAATTGTTGCTGCCTATGAGAATGGGCAGAAAGTGTACTTCCATTGTGGAAGCGGAGGAGGCCGCGCAGGAGTGGCAGCCACTGCTGTACTAATGGAGCTTGGCATGACTGATTCCCTAGAGGAAGCGGAAGAGGCTGTAAAGAACGCGCGTCCACAAGTAACAATTCGACCAAAAATGGCAGATGCTTTGCAGAAGTTATATAAATAAATGAGAAGGTGTACCGGATTTTGGTACATCTTCTTTTTTAGTTAGTCGATAAACATTAATAGCTGGGAGATAAAACGTGAAAGATAATCGAGGCGATAATTCCTGCAAGCATGCCGATAAAATTAAAAAGTTGGATGACATTTTGTTAAAACGTATGTCATGTGCATAGGTTGACCATTCTCAACATACATAAAATTGTGCTATGCACATTAGAACGGTTTTTTTGTTATAGTAATGATATAACAAAGGTGAGGTGATCTCTATGATGGAGGAGTTAGCGAAAGTTCCATGGGCAGTCATAGCACCACTAATTGTGGTTCAATTTATTTTAATGATTGTAGCTCTAGTTGATTTACGAAAAATCCATGCAACAAATGGGCCGAAAATTTTATGGGTGTTTCTTATCATTTTTACTAGTTATATTGGTTCGATTGCGTACTTTATAGTGGGGAGAAAACAATCATGACAATATTACTTCAGGTAACAGGACTTACAAAGCAATTTGCAGAAAGAGTAGTTGTAGATGGAATCGAGTTCACGTTAGAAAAAAACACATCGACAGCTTTAATTGGACCTAATGGCGCTGGTAAAACAACGACATTATCGATGCTAACGGGCTTATTAAAACCAACTTCTGGCAGTGTGAAAATGTTGGATGGTGATGTAAGAGCCAATATTGGTTTCTTGCCACAATATCCGCAATTCCATCCTTGGTTAAGTGCGTTAGAGTTTACTGAAATGGCTGCAAAGTTAAATGGTGTGCCTGCAAAAAAAGCAATAGTAGAGGCACAAAAAACACTTGAGTTTGTAGGTCTAGGTAATGATGTAAATAAAAAAATTGCTACATTTTCTGGTGGTATGAAGCAACGGCTTGGAATTTCCCAGGCAATTGTGCATAAGCCTAAATTACTGTTATTGGATGAACCTGTGTCTGCATTGGATCCGGTAGGTCGTAGAGAAGTTCTTGATTTGTTAAAGGGTTTACAACAAGAAACGACTATTTTATATTCGACGCATATTTTAAATGATGCCGAAGAGATGACCGATCAATTATTATTTTTACGCGATGGGAAGTTAGTAGAACAGGGGACATTACGTGAAGTTCGACAACGTTTCGATGAACTAAATTATGTTGTAGAATTTAGCAATGAAAAAGAGGCAAAACTTTTTGCCAGTCAATCTGAACTTGTTGGGGAAGCAAAAGGTCGTAATGTATATATAGAAATTATTGAAGAAAGGCCGAGTATGCAAGAGCTCCTTCAATATTTAAGTAGTAGTCCTTATAAAATACGAAAAGTGGAGCGGCAAACAGCATCGCTTGAAGAGATTTTCATGAAGGTGGCGAGAAAAATATGAGTGGATTTACTGTACTTCTGCAAAAGGAATTTAGAGAAGCTTGGAGAAGCTGGAAGTTTTTATGGATACCTCTTGTATTTGCATTGCTCGGTATGAGTGATCCACTAACAAACTATTACATGATGGATATTTTAAATGCTGTTGGTAACTTACCAGAAGGCTTTGAAATGTTGATGCCGGAACTAATGCCAGTTGACCTATTACAAGCTTCCGTTGGGCAATTTCAAACGATAGGTTTACTCGTATTAATAGCTTCTTTTGTAGGAGCCATTAGTAAAGAAAGAGCAAGTGGGATGGCTACTTTATTGTATGTCCGTCCTATATCGTTCGGCGCTTATTTTATGAGCAAATTTATCGTCATGAGTACGGTTAGCTTAATTAGCATTTTAGCTGGTTTTGCGGCGAGCGTATACTATACGGTCGTGCTTTATGGGACATTTGAGATAGGGACACTGATGGCGAGTTTTTTCACGTATTTTTCTTGGCTACTCTTCGTAATAGCAGTAACATTAATGATGAGTGCGGCTTTTACAACAGTGGTAGCAACAGCATGTGCATTCGCTGTCATATTTATTGGGCAAATAGTAGATGCTTTAGTAGGAGCATTTTGGACAATATCACCGTGGAAATTACCGGTATATGGCGTTCAATTAATGAGGGGCACGATGGAGATGTCGGATTATTGGTGGAGTCTATCTATTACATTAGTGATCACGATAATTTGTATGAGTATCGGAGCTTTGACGATGAAGAAAAACGCACCGATGACGAAAATTTAACTTCTTTCAGCGGGTCTCCAAGCACCGGTTGGAATAGAGGAGCACAGTCTAAAAACGAAAATGACCGACATCGAATCGACCCTTGAGAACTCCATGTCTGTACTTTGTTTTTAAATAACTTAATTATATTCAAGAGCATCAACTTGGTAGATTTTTATCGGGTTGGTGTTTTTTTTTAGGTAACGCCGGCTCGAAAACGAATCGGCATTGTAAACTGTCAGATATTGTAAAAATAGATAAAGCAAGACGAGACAAGCTGTTAAGGGCTTGATCGTCTTGCTTTATCCTTCAAGCTTATATATAAGGAGCCGTTTGCTTGAACTTGGGCAAAAAAGACATCTGTAACGGATTGGACATTTTGTTTTTTTAACTTCTTCATAAGCCACTCTTCCGTCAATTCAAGTTCAACTAAGTTTTCATAAATAATTTGTCCATCTGAAGCTACTTCTGTTGGAATATAAGTTGGTGGTGTTACATCGGCCTTTACATCTTGTTTTGTAGCCGCTTGTTCAGCAGGCTTGGGTAGCACACTAAGCCTACCGGTAGTTTCAAGTAGTGCATATTGCACATCTTGTACAGAGAATATAGCTTGTTCTCGTAGCATCATCGTTAACTCATCCATATGCAAACGATTTTTTCTTAAGGCAGATTCTAAAATAAGTCCATTTTGAATAAGGATTGTTGGCTTATCATCAACTAGTACACGAGCTTTTTTAGATTTAATAGTAAGAATAGTCATCAAATAAGTTAAAACGCCCCACCAAATTAATGCAATAAGCCCGTCTAAAAATGGTGTTTCAGCTTGTGCTGCGACTTCAGAAGCAATCGAACCAAATGTGATACCTGTCGTATAGTGGAAAAATGTAAGCTGACCAAGCTGCTTTTTTCCAAGAATTCGGGCTACAATTAGTAGTGCGAAAAAAGAAAGTGTTGCTCTAAGTATCATTTCCCAAAAATGAGCGTGAAAAAAATCGTCCATACATAAATCAACTCCTTAAAACGCTATTGAAAATAGCTTGTGCAAAAAGGTCGATAGTATGCGACAATCATTTGTAACCAAATTTTGAGATAATTTAAAAAGTGAGGTGGCAGCATGAAACAAGTCGGAAATTTAAATAACCCAGTGTATCCAATTATGATAGCAATAGCTATTGCCCATCTTATCAATGATACGATGCAAGCTGTTATACCAGCGATGTTCCCAATATTAAAGACCGATTTAGGGTTAACTTTCACTCAAATAGGTCTTATTTCGTTTGTATTAAATATGTTTGCATCTGCCTTGCAACCAGTGGTAGGTTTTGTTAGCGATAAAAAGCCGATGCCCTATGCATTACCAATTGGTATGATTAGTTCATTTATTGGCATAGCCATTATAGCGTTCACATCCCAATATTGGATAATAATTATTGCAGTATTATTTTTAGGGTTTGGCTCAGCTATTTTCCATCCCGAGGGTTCACGTGTTTCATTTATGGCAGCAGGCTCAAAAAGAGGACTTGCTCAATCGATTTATCAGGTCGGAGGTAACTCTGGGCAAGCACTTGCACCATTAATTAGCGCTTATGTTTTCGCTATCTTTGGACAACGTGGTGCAGCAATGGTCTTAGTAGTCGCAGCACTAGGTATTCTACTATTAAGTAAAATTGCAAAGTGGTATAAGAAGCAGTTGGAGCAAGAACGTATGGCAAAGAAAAAGCGAGTATTAGTTTCTAACTTGCCACCATTAACGAAGAAACAAGTAGGCATTGCGTTGACGTTACTGTTTACTATTATTTTTGCGCGATCATTTTATACTACTAATATTACAAGTTTTTATGTGTTTTATTTGATGGGTCATTATGAGGTTAGCCTTCAACTAGGCCAAGTTTTAATATTCACCTTTATGGCATTTGGCGTTATTGGTACATTTTTCGGAGGTTCACTATCAGATCGAATTGGTAGAAAAAATGTTATTTTACTGTCCGTTGTTGTACCGATGCCATTTTGTTTAGCGTTGCCATATGTACCATTATGGGCAGCCATTATATTTTTAGTAATTATCGGCACACTCATTATGATAAGCTTCTCGGTAACAGTGGTTTACGCACAGGAGCTTGTTCCAACAAAAATTGGTACAATGGCTGGTTTAACAACTGGTTTTGCTTTTGGGATGGGGGCAATAGGTGCGATGGTCATTGGTGTATTGATGGATCATAAGGGGATTGATTTTACAATGATGGTTGTATCTTTGCTACCATTATTATTACTAGTAGCCTTTTTCTTACCTAAGGATAAGCCAGCTTCGGCAGTGTAATCATAAAGATCGCGAGGAGCACCCGAGTTTGTTTCCTCCAAAGTGAAAGGTATTCATTATCTTATCGATAAGCAAAAACGCGTTCTCTTATTATTAGAGAAACGCGTTTTTATTATTGACGTAATGGTGATAAAAATTCAGAAGGAAGTTTTCCCTTATCTAGTATATATCCCTCTGATATGTGAACTTCATGCATTTTATCATTGTAAGTGAATTTAAAAATACCATTATCAAAGTCAGTACCAATCTCTTTGAAGAATATCCCTTCAATGGATACATATTTAGGACATGTAAATGCTACTTTAAAGTCTCCCTGTTCTTGAATTAAATAAGCACGTACACCTTTCTCATATGTATCGTTTGCATCATCATCGTCAGTTGGACGTTGGACAGCCACGATGTGAAAATCAACAAAAGGAACCTCTTTTAATAAAACATTTAGGAAAGAACCTTTTGTAATCTCTTCCCAACGACTTTGTGCGCTTTGGCCTACGATAATTTGAGAAATTCCGTAATTTTTTGCCACTTCTGCAATAACTTTTTGTATTGGACGCTTTTCATTATCTTGTAATATGAACTCTTCAATTTCAAGCTCATCAGATAACTTTTTCCATTGCTCAATGTAGCTAGACTTCTCTGCGTCAAAGGCATCAAGGGGTTGCGAATCGACTGAAAGGATATAGAGTGGACAATCTAGCATTGTAGCCATTTTATGACCGCGTCGTATTAATCGCTCGCCGTTAAGCCCATAGTAAACACAAACTAATATACTTTCGTCTAAACGTCCTTTTACATGCTTCATAAAAATTAACACCTCTTATCATGTTGTTATTTTGTTAATTCTACTGTCGATTTTGAAAAAAATATCCTAAAACAGCTAAAATCGATGCTGATACAGTGCATTATGCTCATTTATATTGTATACTAAAAAACGTATAAAAGTTAATGACAATATATCGGGAAAACCTTGAGAAAACTGGGTTATCTTTATACTTTACAGTTATTTGATTTATGCATTTCGTGCATTTAAACCAATTGCCTCTATATGCCACACTATTATGCAGTTAGTTAAATAGATAGTCAAGTGACTTGGTACGCCATTGTGTGTGTACATATTATCTCGTTTGAAAATCATGCCATTCTCTATAGGAGTAAGGCGATATTGGTTATTTTGGCTTCTCAGGATATGAAGCTAAATAGCTAAAAAGTTCCCCAGGTTTTATGCAGTGTACCATCAAAAGCTTCTCTCTGCATAAAGTATGTGTTGAATGATCTAGATTGGTCTTTATTTTTAATGTCTATTATTACAACACATGCCGCTTACTTTCCAATTCAAGTTTATTACGTGAAAAAATCAAATTTCAAGAAAATTTCTGATATGTTAATTAGCTTTATTAATCTTATATCTTCCTGGTGGGAGGCAAAAAGGCTTAACTTTTTTTCGGTGTAAACGTTTGCTGAATAAAGTTAGAGTCTCCAGCAATTGCTATAGAATTTTTGTGTTCGAAATAAAGTATAAACAGTAGTAACTTCAGTAGATTTGGGAATACTTTATTATCGGAGTTTTTCGCATTCACTATAGTAAACAGTTGCTGAACGAAATTGATAGTAGGAGGTTTTCACTTGGTTACAGTTCTCATTACGATACTTTTACCATTTGTTTGTGCTGCGCTTATTCCACTACTTTATAGGCGACTAAGGCGTGTTGCACATCTTGGCTGGTTTGTTTTATCCGTTCCATTCATCCTATTTCTTTTACTCGCGCGCTATATTCCTCAAATTGCCGAGGGTAAAACGTTTATTCATACATATGAGTGGATTCCCTCTTTTAATATAAATTTCACAACTTACCTCGACGGACTCAGTATGATTTTTGGCTTGCTGATTACGGGTGTAGGTAGTTTAGTCATTTTATATTCTATATTTTATTTATCAACGAAAGAATCTCTTCACCATTTTTACTGCTATTTATTACTATTCATGGGTGCAATGCTTGGCGTCGTCTTTTCAGATAATCTAATGGTATTATACACATTTTGGGAGCTAACAAGTGTGTCATCATTCCTGTTAATTGCATTTTGGCATCATCGAAAAGCGTCTCGTGCTGGTGCAAGAAAAGCGATGACTATTACCGTTTTTGGTGGCCTTTCAATGCTTGCAGGCTTTTTGATGCTGTATGTAGCATCGGGTACATTTAGTATTCGTGAAATCGTAGCCGAAGTAGAGGTTATACGAGATCATACACTGTTTATTCCAGCGTTAATCCTTATTCTAATCGGTGCATTTACAAAATCTGCACAGTTTCCTTTCCATATTTGGCTTCCAGATGCGATGGAGGCGCCAACTCCTGTCAGTGCTTACTTACACTCGGCAACAATGGTAAAGGCTGGGATCTATTTAGTTGCGCGTTTTTCACCAGTGTTTGGAGGAGAGGCTGTTTGGTTCTGGCTAGTCAGTGTGATTGGCCTTGTAACGTTGTTCTGGGGTTCATTTAATGCTGTGCGGCAAACAGATTTAAAGGCGTTACTAGCCTTTTCAACGGTTAGTCAGCTCGGTTTGATTATGAGTTTATTTGGACTAGGATCAGTTGCACATTATTACGGCTATGCTGCAGATACTGTTCTTTACACGCAGGCAAGCTTTGCGGCGTTGTTTCATCTTATTAATCACTCCACGTTTAAAGGTGCACTTTTCATGATGGTCGGTATTGTCGATCATGAGGTGGGCACACGTGATATTCGTCGTCTTGGAGGGTTAATGGCTTTAATGCCTATAACTTTCACCATTGCAGTTATTGGTGGATTTTCTATGGCCGGCTTACCTCCATTTAACGGTTTCTTAAGTAAGGAAATGTTTTTCGCTGCAGTATTAACTATTCGCAATGTAGAGGCATTTTCAATTTCTGATTTGGGACTATTATTTCCAATAGTGGCATGGGTAGCGAGTATCTTTACATTTGTTTACTGTATGATTTTAATCAGTCGAACGTTTTTCGGAAAACTACAGCTTGATAAGTTGGATAAAAAACCGCATGAGGCTCCGTTAGGTATGCTACTTTCGCCAATCATTTTGTGCGTCTTTGTAGTTGTGATCTTCTTCTTCCCAAATGTGCTAGGGCATTATATTTTAGAGCCTGCTATGGCAAGTATTTATCCAGCATTCCCATCGACTGGTGAATTAACACCACATATCCATGCTTGGCATGGCATTAATGCTGAATTGTTAATGACTGTTGGTGTCATTATTCTGGGTATTATTTTATTTAAAACGTTAAAAAGCTGGAAGCCTTTGTATCGGATATTCCCACAAAGATATACGTTTAATATGTATTACAATCGTTTGATTGAGTTTGGTGAAAATAGTTCTGCAAAGCTTACGAATCGATATATGACAGGTAATTTAACACATTATTTTGTCTATATATATGTATTCTTTGTTGCCCTTATCGCAGGATATTTTATATGGTCTGATGCTATTGCATTTAATTTTGCAAAGGATTCCGCAATTGAGTCCTATGAGCTCATTTTAGTGTTTGTCATGATGTTTGCTGCCGTATGGATAATTTTTGCTAAGGGACGCGTAACAGCAATGTTATTAAATGGCGTACTTGGCTATTCAATCGCATTTTTCTTTGTGATTTTCCGTGCGCCGGATTTAGCATTAACGCAATTAGTCGTTGAATCTGTGACAACTGCTTTATTCCTTCTATGCTTTAAATATTTACCTGATTTAATGCCTGAATCCTCCCGCAAAAAAATGCAATGGTCTAAGGTCATTATATCCATTTTCGTTGGTGCCACAGTTACATTAGTAGGCTTAGCGGTTGTCCATTTCGATCGCTTTGAGCCAGTAGCTACTTACTTCAATGATTCTTACAAGCTGGCGGGTGGTTCAAATATCGTCAACACCATATTAGGCGATTTTCGTGCGTTTGATACGATGCTAGAAGTTGTCGTTCTTCTGATTGCTGGCTTAGGAGTGTATACATTAACGAAGCTAAAGCCACGAAAGGAGGAAACGGATCATGAAAATCAATGACGTTATTTTACGTACTGTCACAAAGACAGTCGTATTCATAATTTTAACCCTTGGAATTTATTTGTTCTTTGCAGGGCATCATGCTCCTGGTGGAGGTTTTATAGGCGGTCTCGTGCTAGCCTCCGGCATTGTTCTACTATATTTAGCGTATGACATTGAAACAGTGCATAAAGGGATGCCTTTTGATTTTAAAAAAGTTGCTGCGCTTGGCGTATTACTTGCGACGGGCACAGCAATTGGCTCACTATTTTTTGATGTTCCGTTTTTAACGCAGACACATAGCTATATAAATGTACCGATATTCGGGAAGATGGGCTTTTCGACGGTAACCATTTTCGAGGCTGGCGTGGCTTTAACAGTAGTTGGTGTTGTAGTCACAATTATTTTAAGTATAAGTGAGGATGAGTAGCCAATGGAGTCTTTAATACTAGTGTTAGTTGGTGTATTAGTAGCTGTTGCGACGTACTTAATCCTCTCGAAACAGTTATTACGTGTGATTTTAGGAACGGCGGTATTATCGCATGCGGCACATTTACTGATTTTAACGATGGGTGGACTGAAGAAGGGGAATGTACCACTTTTAGAGGAATCAGAAGGTCCTTACACAGATGCTCTGCCGCAAGCTTTGATTTTAACTGCAATCGTGATTAGCTTCGCGGTGACGGCGTTTGTGCTTGTTCTCGGTTACCGAGCTTATAAAACGAACAGTTCGGCGAATTTTGATGAATTGAGAGGTACGCCGGATGAGTAATATGATTGTTTTACCATTAATTGTGCCGGTTATTACGGCCATTTTACTTGTGTTTTTACGTGACAATGTATTTTTGCAGCGCATCATTAGTTTGGTGACATTAAGCTTTGTTGCCTTTATTAGTGTTATTTTATTGCTAGAGATTCAAAAACAAGGTGTAATGCGTATTGATTTTAGTGGCTGGGCACCGCCATTCGGCATTTTATTTGTCGCTGATTCGTTCGCAATGCTTCTTGTATTAGTCGCGAATATTGTCGCAGCCATTTGTCTGTTATATGCCTTTTTTACAATCGGTAAGAGCTTTGAAAAGATGTATTTTTACCCGTTTGTCCTACTTATGGTAGCAGGTGTGAATGGCTCATTTCTAACAGGGGATATTTTTAACTTGTTTGTGTGTTTCGAGGTGATGTTACTTGCTTCTTATGCACTTATTAGTTTAGGCGGCGAGAAAGTTCAGCTGCGAGAGGCTTTAAAATATGTCCTTATTAATATTGTTGCATCTTGGATTTTCCTAGTGGCATTAGCTTTTTTATATGGAACCGTTGGAACGTTGAATATGGCACATATTTCAGTTCGCGTGATGGAGCTAGGAGCTGACCCGCTGATCACGACTGTGGCTCTTATTTTCTTAATTGTCTTTAGCTTGAAGGCTGGGCTATTATTATTCTTCTGGCTTCCAGGCTCATACAGTGCACCTCCAACAGCTATAGCCGCACTTTTTGCTGCATTATTAACAAAGGTTGGAATTTATGCGCTCGTCCGCACTTTTACATTACTTTTCCCGAATAATACTGAAGTGACTCATATGATACTAGGAATTATGGCAGGACTGACGATTATTGCTGGATGTATGGGAGCACTAGCAGGACGAGATGTAAGAACAATTGCCTCGTATAATGTCCTTATTGGTGTTGGCTTTATAGTAGCTGGTCTAGCGATCGGTACCGAGTCTGCCTTACAGGGTGTAACATACTATTTGATGCACGATATGGTAGCTAAGGCCATGCTGTTTTTAGCAGTTGGCATGATGATGTATGTTACTGGTGAAACGGTTATTGATAAAATGAGTGGGCTTATTCGAAATTACCCTCTTTTTGGCTGGATATTCTTTATTGTCATGTGTTCCCTTGCTGGGATACCACCATTGAGTGGCTTTTTAGGGAAGGTTTTAATAGGACAAGGAGCTATTGAGGGCGGAAATTTTGTTCTACTAGGGCTAGGATTTTTATCTAGTTTAATTGTTTTGTATTCACTATTACGAATATTTCTTTCCTCATTCTTTGGGGAAACGATTATTAGTCTAGAGGATGAAAAGCCGTTACCAAAGCGTATGGTTTTACCATTAACATTATTGGCAGCTTGTACGATTGCTTTAGGAATTGGAGCTGAATGGGTGGCTCCGTATGTAACAGATGCGGCAGAGACACTCTATACGCCATCAATCTATATTGATGCAGTGCTAGATGGCACAACATGGCAAGGTGAGGTGAATGAATAATGGCGATGCAATTTATCCTGAATTTATTTATCGCAACACTTTGGCTCTTATTAAAGGATGAAGTGGTACCACAATTTTCGACATTTCTAATGGGCTTTATCGTCGGAATAGGGATTTTATATGCGATGCACCGCTTTTACGGCACACAATTTTATTTACGACGTGTGTTTTCAATCATTAAATTATTATGGCTCTTTAATTGGGAGCTACTATTATCGAGTTACAGCGTATTAAGACAAATTACGACGCCGAAGCTCACTATAACGCCTGGAATATTTACGTATAAAACAGCGCTAAAAGGAGATTGGGAAATAACAGCTCTTGCATTGTTGCTCACGCTGACTCCAGGTTCAGTCGTGATGGAAGTTTCTGAAGAGGGAGATATGTTTTATATTCATGCAATGGATATTGAACAATCGAAAGAAGCTGTCATTCGTTCAATAGGAAAATTTGAACAAGCGATCATGGAGGTGACACGCTAATGATTGATAAAATTTTACTTTTGGCTCTTGCATTATTCAGTGTATCGATTGCGTTGTCGCTATTTCGTGTGATTCGAGGCCCTTCGTTGCCTGATCGTGCTATTGCACTTGATACAATAGGTGTTAATCTACTTTCAGCGATCGCTATCGTCTCTATTATTTTGAAAACAAAGGCGTATTTAGAGGCGATATTAATATTAGGAATTTTAGCTTTTATCGGCACAATTGCATTTACAAAATATATTGAAAGAGGTGTGATTGTTGAACGTAAATCAAATGATTGAATGGGCGGCAGTTATACTTATATTGATTGGCTCCATTGTAAGTGTTATTAGTGCATTTGGGATGATTCGTTTACCAGACGTATACACGCGTTCACATGCTGCAACGAAAAGTTCGACATTGTCCGTCTTAACATGTCTATTAGGCACATTTATTTACTTTTGGGTTCATGATGGATATGTTAGTGTACGTTTAATATTAGGAATTGGCTTCGTTTTTGTAACAGCTCCTGTAGCAGGGCATTTAATATGTCGTGCTGCGTATCGATCTCGCGTACCTTTAGCAGAAGGGTCCGGAGAGGATGAGCTAAAGGAAAAGTTATTTGCAGATGAAAAATAAAATAAGTGGCAAACCTCCAAAGGCATATCGAGATTGGCTCTAGCTTATCCAGCAGAAGTAGCGTTAGTTAATAATCTGAGACCCCCATTTTCGGGGTCTTTTTTTGTTAAAACGTACGCTATGTATAGTTGTTGGGAGTACAAGTGAAGCGTCCAACTGGAACGGAAATCACTCCTACGTAATGATGAGGAACTTATTTTGTAGGTGGTAAATCTAAATGGATTGATTTTTCCGAAAATTATGTATATAATATTTTATCGGGAAATTTTCAGATTAGCTTGATTATTACTTCGAAAGAGTATATCTTATTAGCAGATAGATATTTATTCTCCATATTGTATAAATATCCATGCACTTATTTTCAAGAACAAGAGTTTTATAGATAAAAAAACATAAATAAAAGGAGATTGTTGAATATGAAGAACAAATTTTTCATGCTTATGCTTGTGCTAGTAATTGCTGTCCTAGCGGCATGTGGCGCAAAAGATGATAAGGCAAGCGATAAAGATTCAAATGCTAACGAAGGCGCAGAACAAAAGCAAGTGTTAAAAGTAGGTACTTCATCTGATTATGCACCATTTGAGTATGTCGATGCTGCAAAAGGTGATGATATTATTGGTTTTGATATTGATTTAATTAAATTAGTTGGTGAAAAGATTGGTGCAGAAATAGAAGTTCAAGATATCGACTTCAATAGTTTAGTGCCAGCTCTACAAGCCGGGAAAATTGATATTGTTATCTCTGGTATGTCACCTAATGAAGAACGTGAAAAAGTTGTAGATTTCTCTGATAAATATAATCAAACAGAGCAAGTGTTTATCGTGAAAAAGGATAGCGGAATTAAAAAAGAGGCTGATTTAGCTGGTAAAAAAATTGGTGTTCAAAACGCTTCAATCCAAGAAACTTTAGGTAATAAAATTGCTAAAGAAGTAGATGCCACTGTTGAAGGTCGTACTCGAATTCCTGAAATTGTTCAAGACATGATGTCAAAACGTTTAGATGCTGGGATTGTAGAAAGTGGTGTAGCGAAAGGCTATCTTGATACGAACGATAAACTAGAAGCGTTCCCTGTTAAAGAGCAACCTGAAGACTTTAAAGCAATCGCTGTTCCAAAAGGTAGTGATCTTAAAGATAAAATTAACAAAGCATTAAAAGAATTAGCTGCTGAAGGTAAAATTCAAGAGCTAGAAGAAAAATGGTTAAAAGTTAAATAAGTAAGTTTACTGCGATAGCTCTATCTCGAGCTATCGCTTATATCTTTCATTTCCTGAAAAAAGAACAAGAAAGGAGGGGGCACTGTGAATTTAGATTTTACAGCTATCATTCCCTCTATTCCTTATATATTAAAAGGGATAGGTGTTACACTTCAAATTGCAATCGGTGCATCAATCATCGGTTTTATAGTTGGTATATTACTAGCGTTATGCAAAATCGGTAAAGTGAGTGTTTTACGTTGGTTTGCAGATTTTTATACATCAATTTTCCGTGGTACACCGCTCGTACTACAATTAATGATTATCTATTATGCAGTGCCACAATTATTAGATATTCAAATTGAGCCAGTTCCAACGGCTATTATTGCATTCGGGTTAAACTCAGGTGCTTATATTTCAGAAATCATTCGCGCTGGTATTAATGCGGTTGATAAAGGACAGATGGAAGCGGCACAAGCGCTAGGTATTCCATATGCGAAAATGATGAAAGATATTATTATCCCACAAGCCGTGAAAAATATTTTACCATCTTTAGTGAATGAGTTTATTACACTAAATAAAGAAACTGCTGTCGTGACGGTTATTAGTGCACTTGATATTATGCGCCGTGCTTACATTGTAGGTGGTTCAACATATCGCTATCTTGAGCCATTACTATTTGCGGGTGTAATCTACTACATTATGACGCTTGTATTAACGTTCCTTGGTAGACGAATTGAGAAAGGAATGAGAAGAAGTGATTAAAATTGAAGATTTACACAAATCATATGGACAAAACGAAGTACTAAAGGGTATTTCAACAGAAGTTAAAGAAAAAGAAGTAATTGCTATTATTGGTCCATCAGGGTCTGGTAAATCAACATTCCTGCGTTGCTTAAATTTATTAGAAGAGCCAACGAGTGGAAAGGTTACAATTGCGGGTGACGTTCTAACGGACAAAGGGACAAACATTATGAAAATCCGTGAAGAGGTCGGTATGGTATTTCAGCATTTTCATCTTTTTCCTCATAAAACGGTACTTGAAAATTTAACATACGCACCGATTAATGTAAAAGGAATGGATAAGACAGCGGCTATCAAAAAGGCTGAAGACTTATTAACGAAAGTAGGCCTATTTGATAAGCGCAATGAATATCCAAGTCGTCTATCAGGAGGACAGAAGCAACGTGTTGCTATTGCTCGAGCACTAGCAATGGATCCAAAAGTAATTTTATTTGACGAGCCTACTTCAGCTCTTGACCCTGAAATGGTAAAAGAGGTATTAGCCGTTATGAAAAATCTTGCTGATACGGGTATGACGATGTTAATCGTAACGCATGAGATGGGCTTTGCACGTGAAGTGGCTGACCGTATACTATTCCTTGATGGCGGAAAGTTAATTGAGGACGCACCACCAGAACAGTTTTTCGCATCACCATCTACACAGCGGGCGAAAGATTTCTTAGAAAAAGTATTATAAGTGATAAAACGCATTTAGACTCTTTTAAAGGAGTGTCTAAATGCGTTTTTTTGTTTACTTAAGTTCATTTATTAATGTATCCATACATGGAGGTCTGCCTGTAGAAAAAGTAGCTAGTCAGATTTTCATTTTAAATTACTCTTTTTGTTCAATCTAATGATTTTATGTGTATGTGCTTACAATTACTTTATTTTATGCTTATAATAGGAGGGTCAGATTTTTATCTTCATTCAGTAGAAGCTCCCACCTCTGAAGGTGGTTAGATGAATGCGGATGTGTTCCTTTTCAGTGGGAGCGACAGCAACAATTACGCCAAGGCGAAATTGATCTGATGAAAAAGTAGCCACAAAGTGAGCGATTGCGATTGAAAAAATTATTATATGTAGCTTTTTTTGTTGTTTTTATAGTCATTTTTTTGTACGTAAACAATCATTGGCTGGTTGTAAGCAAGTATGAATTCGAGTCAGAAAAAGCGCCCGCCGGCTTTGATGGACTACGCATTACGCAAATAACAGATTTACAGGATGCTCTCTTTGGTGAACATCAAGAGAAACTCATAGCAAAGGTGAAGGCAACAAATCCTGACCTGATTTTTATTACAGGTGATTTAGTTGATAGTAATCGTTATAATTTGGAGCGAAGCTTGCAGGCTGTTAGGGGATTAGTTAAATTAGCGGATGTCTATTATGTACTAGGAAACCATGAAGTAGCGACGAATAAAGTGAATGTAATTTATGACGAGCTATCATCGTTAGGTGTACATGTATTGTCCAATGAATCGGCCGTCATTGAGCGCGACGGGGAGCGCTTGGCGATTGTTGGCATCGAAGATCCGTTATCGGGTAGAACAACGAAAGAAATGCTAGAGATAGCAACAAAAAATGTTCCACCAAATATATTAACGATTTTACTAGCGCATCGACCAGAAGTGTTTAATACGTATGTGGACTTTGGAATTGATTTAGTATTTGCAGGACATGCACATGGTGGACAAGTTCGAATTCCTGGTATTGGTGGTCTTTTCGCACGAGGACAGGGAATACTTCCGAAGTATACGGCAGGTGTTTTTGAAGAAGGAACAACAACTATGGCCGTTAGTCGAGGATTAGGTAATAGTACAGTACCTATTCGAATTTTTAATCCACCAGAAATTCTTGTAATGGAATTAAAGAAAAAATAAGCACTGCGTCTTTGCTCGCAGTGCTTATTTTTGTTTACGCTCTATACGTTTAACAAGATAAATGAGTATTCCATATAAAATAATCATTGGAATGAATACGAGTAGCTGACTAATAAAATCGGGTGGTGTAATCACAGCAGAACCAATGCCCATCCCGATATAAGACCAGCCTCGTATTTTTTTATGGATACGGCTGTTAGGATGCCTATGGACGATAAAAAGAGAACTACGATTGGGAATTCAAAGAGTAGTCCGAGCGGTACTAGAAACTATTCTGTTTTTATAATCAGGTATCTATGAAAAATTACTCAATTTAATTCAACTGTTGAACTGGTGAATCGATTAAATATAATCGAGAAGATCTGTGGGTAATTTGTGTATCGGTTGTGGATAATGTGTGGATAAAAATAATTTATTGAGGGATCAATTGCTTTAGCTGAGCAATTGTCTGTGGATAATTATCGATGGGGAGATGGCAGCAATAGAATGTGCAGCAAGTGATGGCGTGCATAAATGAATAAAGGAGCTACCTCAGTAATGGATTAGCTCCTTTGTTGTAATTTATTTTCGAAAAGGTCAGTTTAGTACTTCTTGTACTGCTTCAAATAGTTGCTCGGTAGAGATGATACGCTCGCCACCGCCTTGCACCATCTGATCACTGCCGCCGCCTTTTCCATTAATGAGTGGCAGTGCCTTTGCGGCAATGTCCTTCATACTCTTTTCAACTTTTGCACCACGTGCTGCGACAAACTGAAGCTTGTCTTCATTTTCTGAAACAAGTAATACGATAGCTTCTACCTGCTCAGTGACAACAGTTCGAGCTAATTTTTGAAGCTCCTGCATAGTACGCTGAGTAAAGACGGCAGTAATAACACGTTCTTTACTAGAAACTAGCGCTTTTGCTTCATAATTTAACAGCTCTTCTTTTGCCGCCACAAGTGCCTTTTCTGTACTTTTTTGTGTTGTTAAGATTTTTGTAAGTGCTGTAGCTGCTTCAACTTCAGGTACACTTAATTGTCTTGCAACGTCAGCTAGAACTTTCTTTCGCATGGCTAGCTCCGCTAAAACTCGATGACCACATACAAAGGAGACACGAATATTGCCCTTCATTTTTTCTGTGCCAAGAATTTTTATTGCGCTGACTTGTCCTGTTGATGTTGGATGTGTACCACCACAACCGTTGTAATCAAAGTCTGGAATAATAACAAGCCGTATATCTCCTGTAACGGCTACATCTTTACGTAGGCTGTAGTTCTCTAATTCTTTTTCTGTAATCCATGTCGTTTCAATTGGGCGGTTCTCTAAAATAATTTCATTGGCACGGGCTTCCGCGGCCACAAGCTGTTCTTCCGTTAGGACATCTACGGCAATATCAATTGTGACTTGCTCACTACCTAAATGGAAGCTAACAGTTGGTGCATCAAAAAGCTCGACAAAGGCCGCTGTTAAAATATGTTGACCTGCATGCTGCTGCATATGATCAAATCGTCGTTGCCAGTTCAATTGTCCATGCAATTCTCCAACTAAACTAGAAGAGTCGCCTTGAATATAATGGCGAATTTCATCATTGATTTTCTCAACCTCGATAACCTCTATATCATTTAAAGTACCAGTGTCATGAGGTTGTCCGCCTCCTGTTGGATAAAATGCAGTATTTGATAGCACCACGTAGTTGCGGCCATCGATATCGGTTCCTTTATTGACAATTGTTGCATTAAATTCACGTAGCATAACATCTTGATAATATAGTAGTTCTTTCAAGAAAAAGCCTCCTTTATGTAGAGAATCCTTAAGAGAATCAAGTCTCTCAATTAATTTATTTTCATTGTGGCATAATTACTTTCAAGTGTATACGAGTTTTCTATTTGACCCATGCTGAATTTGATTTAATATATATTAGAACAGGTTAACTTAAAGGAGATCATACAATGGAAATTACACAATTCTCAATGGAAGAAATTTTAGACCCAACAAACATTATTGAAGGCAAGCGCTACGAATTTATTTTAGATGTAGATATTGATGAAGAAGATGAGCTTTATCACGAAGCAGGAATTGAAATTCGTGTACTAATCGCTGAAAAAGGTGAAGAGTCATTTGTTTTAAATTACTTCATCATGGAAAAAGCAGAAGGTGAGTATTTAGATTTTGCATTAGAGGATGAAGAGCTAGAAGAGATTTTAACATTCTGCAAAGAGGAAATCGCAAAAGCGTAGTAGGTCTGCGTAAAAGCATTTCCAACAAAAATAAATAGTTTCTTATTCGATAATATTCCGCTTTGCTTTCTCTGGACAGGCACAAGTTACATTGGTGTACTCTTGTTTGTCTCCTGGGAGTCTAAGCGGAATTTTAACTTTACATCACTAATTAAGGATTATTTAAGATTAATGAAATAGTAGTGTTGTGTTAAAAGGGTAAACTATGTTTAAGAAATAAAAAACGGGTGTTTTTAGGCTTATCACTAAAGCGGCTCATTGGATGCACTGTCCCAAAAAGCGCTCAGCCTGAACGGAAATCAACCATACGTTATGGTGAATAGCCGATTTTTAAACGAAGAGGTGTTCTATGTCAGTTTATACACATTCTATAATGGTAGCTTTATTAATAACAATTTTCTCATCCTTTATGCTATTTGTACCTTGGCTAATTTATACGTATCGGAAATATGGCTATTTATCTGTATCCAAAACTATTATTACGTTCTCATTTATTTTTTACTTTTTATCGGCATTATGCTTAGTTTTATTGCCTTTCCCAGAAACACGGGATACTTGCTCTTTGCAAGCCCCAGATACAGTCCATTATAATTTACATCCTTTTCAATTTGTTACGGATGTTTTAAAGGATAGTGGGATTGTTTTGACGAATCCTTCAACATGGATTTATATACCGAAGCAACCTGCTTTTTTTCAGGCATTTTTTAATTTCTTGCTTCTCATGCCTTTTGGCGTGTACTTGCGTTACTTCCTTAAAAAAAGAAAGTACTGGAAACGTGCATTTCTATTTAGCTTTTTGCTAACATTGTTTTATGAGGTAACCCAATATACAGGAATTTATGGCATCTTTAATTGTGCGTATCGAATTTTTGATGTGGATGATTTAATACTTAACAGTGTTGGTGCGCTATTAGGGTTCTTCTTAGCCCCTGTTGTGTGGGCGCTGTTTCCTTCTCATGAAAAGGTGACGGCTAAAGCAGCAGAAATGGTCGAGAAAGATATTGTCAAACCATTATCAATTTTATTGGCACTAGCAATAGATTTATTTATCGCACAAATCATTTTGTTCATCAGTAGTGCTGTAACAGGATATAGTGGTATGTTTGAGTTTTTAGTGAAAATTGCTTTATATATGTTGCTCTTTGGTGTTGTTCCAAGCCTTACAAACGGCGCAACATTAGGGATGAAGTTTATGCGCTTTACAATGGTCAGTGAAAACGGCAAAAATATTGTCAGCCAATCTTGGCGCCGTTGTGTTGCTATTCTGGTGATAGTCTGTACTTCGGAGATTATAACAATTATAGGGAACATAAAATTAAATATGGATTCACCATTTTATGTACTACAAATTGTTATTACATTGTTAGTCTTTATAGCGAACTTTGTTCTAATGATGGTTATCGCTATTCATGTAATACGTGTCATCGCAAGTGGAGGCAGACGCCGTTTATTTATGGACTATTATGCAGGCTTACTAGCAACGAGAAAAAAATAAGGGGGATTATTGGATGAAATACGTAATCATCGGGGGAGATGCTGCGGGTATGTCAGCAGCAATGGAAATATATCGAAATGTACCAGGAGCAGAGATTACATCGGTAGAACGTGGATTCATTTATTCATATGGGCAATGTGGCTTGCCTTATGTTGTAGATGGGCGTATTTCATCGACAAAGCGTCTCATAGCAAGAGATGTAGAAACGTTTCGTGATAAGTACGGTATTGATGCTCGTGTTGGTCATGAGGTTAACGGAATTGATGTAGACAAGAAGCTTGTTTTTGGTACACAGTCATCTGGTGAATCATTTGAAATTCCTTATGATAAGCTACTTATTGCAACGGGCGCGGATCCTATTATGCCTGTGGAGAAGGGTTCGGATTTGGCGGGTATACACACGGTGAAAACAATACCTCAGCTAGATGAGTTACTAGCCGATTTAACGCCAGATATAGAAAATGTAACAATTATAGGCGCAGGGTATATTGGGCTAGAGATGGCTGAGACGATCCATGCTTGCGGCAAAAACGTAAGATTGATCCAACGAGGTAGCTATGTTGCAAGAATTTTAGATGAAGAGCTTGCACAACATGTTCATGAAGAAGCGAAAAAGAATGATATCGAACTTCTGTTAAATACAAAAGTAGAGGCGTTTGAGGGGAATCACCGTGTTGAGCGTGTTATAACAGACAATGGCGCATTTGATACGGATTTAGTCATTATGGCTGCGGGGATTAAACCAAATACTCAATTTTTAGAAGGTACAGGTATAGCACTAGAGAAAAATGGTGCGGTTATCGTCAATCGACATTTAGAGACATCTGTTGAAAATATTTATGCGGCGGGAGATTGTGCAACGCATTTTAATATTGTGAAAGAACGCCTAGATTATATTCCTCTTGGAACGACAGCTAATAAGCAAGGTCGTTTAGCGGGACTCAATATGTCGGGCAAGTTCGCGCCGTTTCGTGGGATTGTAGGTACGTCAATCTTAAAGTTTTTCAATTTAACGATTGCCACGACTGGTATTAATGAGCGCAATGCTAAAGAGCTAGGTTTTGAATATGAGGCATTTAAATTGTCTGCGCGCCATATTGCGGGATATTATCCAGGTGCCCAACGGATGTTTATTAAAATTATTGTTCGTAAACGAGATCAACAGCTTTTGGGCGCACAAATTGTTGGTCCGGCAGGTGTTGATAAACGGATCGATGTGTTTGCGACAGCCTTATACAATAAAATGACGTTACCAGATTTACTAGATTTAGATTTAGCCTACGCGCCTCCATTTAATGGTGTTTGGGATCCACTACAGCAGGTGGCCAGAATAAATGCGCGTTTATAACGAAGGGGGTTATTAGAAATGAGCATTTACGATATTCAGGTTGCTTTAGAAGATGGTACTGAATATAGCTTAGATCGTTATAAGGGTAAGGCAATGCTAATTGTTAATACGGCTTCCAAATGTGGTTTTACACCGCAGTTTGAAGAATTAGAAGGTCTGTATAAAAAATATCAGGATGAAGGTCTTGTTGTTCTTGGCTTCCCATCCAATCAGTTTAAACAAGAGGTAGCGACTGCTGAGGAAGCGGCGTCACAATGCCGTTTAACATATGGGGTGACGTTCCCTATGCATGAAATTGTGAAGGTCAATGGTAAGGATGCACACTCTATTTTTGAGCATTTGACATCGCATTCAAAAGGCTTTCTTGGCAACAGTGTAAAGTGGAATTTCACAAAATTTCTTGTGAATCGTAATGGTGATGTTGTTGGACGCTATGGATCAGCTGATAAGCCAAGTAGCTTTGAAGACGATATACAAAAAGCATTAGCATAATAAAGTTGAGGATTCACGCACAGTTTTGTGTGTGAATCCTTTTTTGCTCTTAGGCAGGTGGATGCCGATAAAAATTAAAAGTTGGGTGATAAAACGTAAAAGTTAGTAGATAAAATTCAAAAGTTGGGCGATAAAACATGAAAGTTTATCGATAAAGCTAAAAAGTTGGGTGACACTTTGTTAAAACGTATGTCATGTGGATAGGTTGATTTAAGGTTGTTGTAAGCTTGGGACAAATTTGTTGTAAGTTTGAGGGCGTATACTAAAGTCAGAAAGAAGAGGTGAGCGTTTATGACGCCATTATTAAAGGTACAAAATGTAGAAAAGACTTACGGCAAAGGCGCAAATACATTTACAGCGCTATCGAATATATCATTTGAAGTAGAAAAAGGAGAGTTTGTTGGTGTAATGGGGCCTTCAGGGGCTGGGAAATCGACGCTATTAAATGTGTTAGCCACAATTGATACGCCAACGACTGGTGAAATTATTATTGGTGATACAAACTTAGCGCGCATGAAGGATGCGGAGTTAGCGGATTTTCGTCGCGACAATCTAGGCTTTATCTTCCAAGACTATAACTTACTTGATTCTTTAACAGTTCGTGAAAATATCGTACTGCCTCTTGCGATTGCAAAAGTGCCAACAAAGGCAATTAACGCAAGGGTAGAACGCATAGCAACACTGTTTGGGATAAAAGAGTTACTTGATAAATACCCATATCAAATTTCAGGTGGGCAAAAGCAACGTACAGCATCATCACGTGCGTTAGTTACAGAGCCGAAACTAATCTTTGCGGATGAGCCAACAGGTGCTCTTGATTCAAAATCAGCAACAGACTTGCTTGAAAGTTTAAGTGATTTAAATAATTCACAAGCGTCCACTATTATGATGGTTACGCACGATGCATTCGCAGCAAGCTTCTGCCAACGCATTCTGTTCATTCAGGACGGACAGCTTTCTAAGGAAATTCATCGTGGTACTCAAACAAGAAAGCAGTTCTTCCAAGAGATTTTACAGGTGCTTGCTGGCATCGGAGGTGGAGTAAATGACGTTATTTAGTTTAGCGCGTAAAAATATTCAGCGCAATTTGTCGAATTACTTTTTATATATCGCTTCGATGGTCTTTAGTATCGTCATCTACTTTACGTTTGTGACATTGAAATATAATGATGATCTTTCAGCATTGAAACAATCATCGCAGCAAATTAAAGGATTGATGAGTGCATCATCCGTTGTGCTATTATTCTTTATCATCATCTTTATGGCGTATTCCAATTCGTTTTTTATGAAGAGACGAAAAAAGGAAGTAGCACTTTACTCTTTACTAGGTGTGCGTAAGCAGAAAATTGGCTTAATGCTCTTTTTCGAGAATTTAGTGATTGGACTTGTTTCACTAGTACTAGGAATTATTCTTGGATTCTTTATGTCACAAGGGCTATTAATGATTTTAGTTCGTTTAATGGGCTATGAGGTTGTAGGAAGTTTAACTTTTTCCTCTGAGGCTCTAGTAAATACAACAGGCATTTTTGCGCTACTATTTTTATTCACTTCTTTACAGGGCTACCGTGTTATTTATCAATTTAAACTAATTGACTTGTTCCATGCAGAGAAGCAAGGAGAGAAAATACCACGTGCATCATTATTAGCAGCTATTCTTGGGACAGCGCTAATTGCATTTGGTTATTACACAGCGTCTCAAGATATGTTTACGAGCAAGATTTGGCGATTTTTCACAGTGCTAGGTACTCCGCTAATGGTGATAGGTGTAACGATTGCAGGGACATATTTATTATTCCATAGTGTTAGCGTATTTGTATTAACGGCGTTGAAAAAAGCAACTTCTTGGTCATGGAAAGGCTTGAATTTAATCGGTGTATCACAATTATTGTACCGTATCCGAGCAAATGCTAAATCTCTTTCAATCATCGCTATTTTAAGTGCGACAACGATCACAGCAGGTGGCGGCGTTTTCGGTATGTATTACAATGCGGAAGCAACTGTACGTCATATGTTACCTAACACATTTATGTGGAAGGGTGAGACAGTAAAATTTTCACAAGAAGACGTCTTATACAACGAAGAGCTTTCTGTAAAAAATTTACGTGTCGATAATGAATATTCGTTTTTTGAATATACATTATTAAAGGAATCCGACTATAATCGTTTAGCAAAATTGCAGGGGAAAGATGAAGAACTGCACATTGCAGATGGTTCAACAGTGTTACTTGATGCAACTTTTGATGAACGTTTCTCACATGATTTTACGGGTGAGGAGTTTAAATTGGAAAACGGGGAATCATTCCATGTTGATAAAATGTATACAGAGAGTGTATTAAACTTTATTCCAGCTGGTACAGTACTCGTTGTGAATGATAAAGTATTCGCTGCAACAAATGCAGAAAATGTTAAAATGCAAGTAGTTGGTATGGATAATGACTTGAAGCAACAGGCGATTTCAAAAGAGATTTCCAATCAACTAGCTACTGAACAGCAGGAAGGGTTTTCAAGTGTTCCGCAAAGTTATGAGGATAGTTTAGCTACTGTAGGGTCACTATTGTTTGTAGGAAGCTTTTTAGGATTAGTATTTTTGGCAGCGACAGGAAGTATTATTTACTTTAAAATTTTAACAGAGGCAGAGGAAGATCAGTCTAAATATGCAATTTTAAATAAAATCGGTGTTAATAAAAAGCAGATATTAAAAACAGTTGCAGGGCAGGTTGCCGTGATCTTTAGTGCACCACTCATTGTTGGTATCGCACATAGTGCATTTGCGCTGATAGCCTTTTCACAACTATTTGGTATGGATATAACGAAACCAGTAATACTGTGGATGATTGCTTATTCTGCAATTTACGGCGTATATTATATCTTTACAGTTCGTTCATTCTATAAAATTGTTAGACAGGGGAATTAAGATGAAAAAAGTTTTCTTAGGTATAGGAGCATTGTTTTTATTGTTCGTAGCAGGTCTTGTTGTTCTGATGACTGTAGATTTTAACCGTTTAAATAAAGAAGCATACTATGTCCATATTACTACTGATGGTGATGTAGACGAATATAAGCTAGATAGTGGAGAAATTATGAAAATGTATTGGTACGAGATACCTGCTTATGACGAAAACGGTAAAGAGCAAACATTAAAGTTTTCAGCTCATAAAAACTTACGCCGCGATGCATATATGAAGCTTTATGTAAAAAAAGAAACGGAAGTTACATCATATGATGAAGTAAAATTCAATGAGCTACCTGCAAAAGTACAGGAGCTAATGAAGAAATAAGAAGAAGGAGTAGTCCCGATCATAGGGCTACTCCTTTTTGTCTTCTTGTAATTGAATGCTAACAGTTGTACCTTGTTGTTCTTCGGAGGTAATCGTTACAGTTCCTCCGTGTGCTTCAATAATATCTCTAGCGATAGCAGTACCTAACCCAGTACCGTGTGTTTGCTCAGTATTTGTACCTCGATAATAGCGCTCAAAAATATGTTCAAGGTCTTCTTCAGAAATGCCGTTACCGTTGTCAGAAATCGTAATTGAATAATCTTCAACAAGAATAGTAACTGATACATCAGAAGGGTTGTGAAGCAATGCATTGTGTAAAAAATTCATTATTGCTCGTCGCATAAAGTGCTCATCAATGTGATGCTTGATAACATCGTTAGTTGCATTAAATTCAATATTGGCCTCCTCATATTGAGGGGTATTGAGTGTATCAATAACGATTTCACGAATAAATTGCACCATATTTACTTCGGTTAAGCTGAGCGGAAGCTGCTGATGTCTTAATCGCATAGTTAAGTTTAAATCATCCAGTAAATTTTGCATATGCAATGATTGTTTTTCGATAATGTGAGCGTAGTCTGTTTGTTCATCAGTAGTCAATTTTCCATCATTCAGTAGCTCCGCATATCCACGGATCGAAGCAAGGGGCGTTTTCATATCGTGTGACACATTGCTGATCCATTCCTCGCGCATCATCTCAAGTCGTTTTCGTTCCTGCTCGTGTGCGGCAAGCTCTTTTGATACTTCATTTAAATTCTCGAAAACAGGTTTGTACACACCACCTGGCATTTTACTAGTCACATGCTCATGATTTTTTAAATGACGAATACGTTCAATCATTGCGTGTAGAGGCTTAGTCAATGTTCGACCGAAAAGCCAGCCAACGAGCGTAGCTACTAATAAATCAGCAATGACAATGAGCAAACCAAACTTGCCAATAAACTGTAATACGGAAGAACTAGAAAAATGAGTGACATATCTAGTAACGCCGCTTCCTTCGATGCCGATAAGATAACTAATGCTTTCTTTACTTCCCACATATACGGTTGTATCTACGTCGAATTCTTTATATTTATAAACTTGAATTAAATCAATCGGCGCATAGTGTGCAGGAGCTTTCTCTGGAGCGAAATGGGCTTCAACGACCTGTCCATTATTATTAAGTAATTGAATCCAAGCATTTCGCTGATGCAATTGTTGAAGTCCATCATTGCTGACTGTTGGCGTTCCATTACTTATATCAATATATTGTTGGAACTCACGCACGAAGTTTTCTTCTGAATACGAAGTTGTATTATCGTATTTATTTCCCTGTTGAAAAATGAAAAACCCAATTAAAATGGCTGTATTTACGAAAATAACAATAATAACAATAGACAGCACAGACAAAAGGAATCTAGCTGTTAATTTCCATTTCATACTTGCTCCTCTTTTGGAACGACAAATTTATAGCCAAGCCCTTTTACAGTTGTAATATACACAGGCTTGGATGCATCATTTTCAACCTTTTCACGCAGACGCCGAATATGCACCATTACGGTATTGTCTGAGCCGAAAAAATCCTCTCCCCATACACGCTCAAACAGTGTTTCTTTACTTAAAATTCGATTAGGATTATTCATAAAGCAAGCCATCAAGCCGATCTCTTTCGCTGTTAGCTCCAATAAAACGCCGTCCTTATGTACCTCCGTTTCATCACCATTAAGTAAGAATGGGCCAACTTGAATTGACTTCTCGGAAGGTACTGGTGCTACTTCTTGCGTTTGATAGCCAGCTCTGCGAAGTTGTGCCTTCACGCGATAGGCAACCTCTTTAGGACTAAAAGGTTTCGTAATATAATCGTCTCCTCCGATAGCAAGTCCTAAAATTTTATCAATTTCATCATTTTTCGCTGACATGAAAAGTACTGGTACATGCGATACTTCTCGAATACGACGACATAAATCATAGCCCTCGCCATCGGGAAGCATCACATCAAGAAGTACAATATCGGGTTGTGTTTGTTGAAAGCTCGTCCAGGCTTCTTGAATGGAGCCAGCTGTATGAATTTGTTTATACCCTTCTTTTTGGAGGCTGACTTTTAGAAGGTTTGCTAAATCAGCCTCATCATCCACCACTAGAATAGTTGGTTCTTGCATGGTTCACTCGTCCTTTCTCTTGATTATTTTAAGATTTGCGTATGGCTATATGTTTAGCAGTAGCTCGATAAACATTTCCTTATTCAGTTAATAACAGAAGTGCCAAGATAATGGTCGCATAGCTTGGGATTTGCCCACCGATTGAAGTGTCTTATGTGACTTATTATAAATGAAACTTGCTTAAAAAAGGAATTGAGACATTACTTAAATATCGATCAGTTAGGATTAAAACCAAAAGTTGTGGATACTTTTGGTGATGATCCATAATAATACTTTATATACTCGTTTGAAAAGTCTATATCAAAGCAGCTTTTACATTAGAGTACTAACCAGCTATAGCGTTCCATTACTGAGCGCTCGAGCTTTCACGATTAACAGTCTCTTTTGAAACTTTTTACAGATAGAAGGCGTAATAAGAGTATCAAACCATCTAGGAGGGAAAAAGATGTTCAAAAAAATAGCAGCAGACGCGCTTGGACTTTCAGATATTGGAGTAGTTGTGGCTCGTGAGGACTATGATAAGGCAGATGCAGATGATTTCATCCTGCATGAAATTGACGAGAAAATTTATTTCTTAATTAAGACGAAGGCGGACGAGTATTGCTTTACAAATCGAGCAATTATTCATGTAGACGGTGAAAGTGCGATAAGTAAGAAGCGATTATTACGTCGTTACGACTACTCAATGCACAATATTAGTGAAGTGTTCCTGGAAACAGCAGGAACTATTGACCTTGATGTTGAAATTAAATTTACAATCGACAATACGCCATTTTCAATTGACATTCATAAACGTTTTATTAATGATATTAAAGATTTGTATAAAGCGTTGCATGCTATTAGCTATGAGCAAAAGCAAAATGCATACAAGCTAGAGGTAGCAGAAAAAAGTTTATCGATTGCTTCTTCATCCATTGGTCGTATCGGTAATGACAATGTTACACCATCGGCATCATTCGAGGAGATTACACGTTTTGCGAATGATTGGATGATCGATCATAAGGACAAATACAAAAAAGAAGATTTCTCTCAAGTTTTTGATTTATATGTTAATAACTAAAGTGATAAAGGGCTACGGGAGTATTAGAAGCCTTTTATTTTAGGGTTCTTATCTTGGATATACCAACATTTGATAAATTACTTCACAGAGTTCTTGGTCCACCTAATACTTTCAATATTGTTTTAGCGCTCTTACTAACTGCGAAGCTTATTTTTATAGCCCTAAAACTGCCTACATCTAAAAGGAATGAAGGTGCTCGAGGTAATTACAATAAAAGCACAGAATTTTACAATGCATTTGTATGAGTCTGTGCTTTTTTATGTATAAAAGGTTGAAAATATGTAAAATAAACGTCATAATTTTCCATATATCTAATAGCCATTTTATTAGGGGGAATCATGACCGAAGAAAAATGAATTTCAACGCTACTATAATTATTCAATACATACGATTCCTGATATTCCCCTCAAAATGGAAGGAACTATCGAACTTGATGTCGAATTTAGTTTTACAATCGACAATATACTACAAAGAGTTATTTAAAGTGTTGAAATGAAATTTAATTTCTTTTAGCGGGTGTCACGGAATTATACTGATCATAATTGAACAAAAATCAATATACATAAAATAAAAACTAGGGGCGTGACGAAAAAATGATAAATGAATTGCATGTGCTAGAAAAAGAAGAAATACAAAATGAAGATCTTGTACAGCAGCCGCAAGCCGTCGAAACATTATTCGTAAATGAGTTCATAGATGGTATTTTAGATCCACAACAGAAAATGCTTGGACCTATCAAAGATGGTGGAACAATTATTGCTAATACGACACCAGGATGTTGGGGCCCGATGTTAACACCGACGATTCGTGGTGGGCATGAAGTAACAAAGCCTGTATTTGTAGAAGGTGCAGAGGTAGGAGACGCCATTGTTATCAAGATTAAATCACTACAGGTAACATCTGTAGCAACAGCATCTGGGCATGATGAGGTAATTATAGATCGTTTCATTGGTGATCCATTCGTATCAGTAAAATGCCCAGGCTGTGGTAAGCTTCATCCGAATACAGTTGTCAAAGGGATAGGTCGGCAGGCTATTCGCTGTTCGACATGTGATACTGAAACATCACCATTTAACATGACGAATGGCTATACGATGGCGTTAGATCATAAGGGGAATATTGGTGTAACGGTTGGGCGAGAAGGGGCTCGCCGTATTGCACTTGATGCGAAAAATTATATGCGTACACCTGAAAACTCTGTGCAAAATCCTGTAGTTGCGTTAGCGCCAAGTGATTTGATAGGTGTTATGGCAAGAATGCGACCGTTTCTAGGGCAGCTTGGAACGACGCCTTCAAAGGCGATGCCAGATTCCCACAATGCGGGTGATTTTGGTTCGTTTTTAATCGGTGCACCTCATGAATATTCATTTACGCAGACGGAATTAGATACACACCGTACAGATGGACATATGGATATAAGTCGTGTTCGTGAGGGGGCAACCATTATTTGCCCAGTAAAAGTCCCAGGTGGTGGTGTGTATATTGGCGATATGCACGCAATGCAAGGGGACGGAGAAATTGCAGGACATACAACGGATGTTGCTGGTATAGTTCAGCTTCAGGTAAGTGTGTTGAAAAAAGTAGCTTTGGATGGCCCTATTTTATTGCCAAATACAGAGGATTTACCTTATACGGCTAAACCTTTTACAAAGGAAGAAAAACGTCGCGCACGTGAGCTTGCAGAGGAATTTGGCGTTAAGCAAGTGGAGGAAGCATTCCCGGTATCGATTGTTGGCTCAGGAACATCATTAAATGAAGCAACAACTAATGCTATCAGCCGAGCTGCAAGGCTTTTTGAAATGAGCGAGCCAGAAGTTATGAATCGAGCGACGATTACAGGGTCGATTGAAATTGGTCGTCATCCAGGTGTCGTAACAGCAACCTTCCAAGTACCTAAAACAGTCCTGAAAAAAGCAAGAATTTATAAACCAGTCAAAAAACAATATGATTAAATGAATACTGAAAAAACCAAAAAGAAAGCAAACTAGAGGATTTCATAGTTTGCTTTTTTTATTGGTTATAAGGTCAAAAATTATTGAGCTTTTATTTGGCTGAAGGCAGATTCAAAATTTGACATTGCGAAATTGAATTCTATTTAGTAGTTGTTATAATAGAACAAGCTTAGAATAAACAAAAATCGATACGGTTTCTATAGAATTTTGAGTAAAAGGAAGGTGACTCATGGCAGATTTCATGCGCTTGCGGGACGACGAAGGGAAATCAAAACCTATTAAAACATACATATTCAAGATGAAAGGTGGGGGACATGCTCCTTCACGAACAAATTTTGCTGATGCCATAACAGGTGCAATCGGTGGATTAATATGTATTTCTGTTTTGCTTTGGTTGACGAACCATACAGGTGCCCCATGGCTAATGGCTTCACTTGGTGGGAGCTGTGTACTCGTATTTGTTGTTTGGAATGCGCCGTTGTCCCAGCCTCGAAATATTATTGGAGGTCATTTGATTTCAGCTTTTATCGGCTTAACCGTGTATTCGCTATTAGGGACGGGCATCGTTTCAATTAGCCTTGGCGTAGGTTTAACCATTTTTTTTATGGCCTTTTTAGGAATTATTCATCCGCCAGCAGGAGCGAATCCAATTATTATTATTTTAGGAGGCTATGGATGGAGCTATCTAGTAACGCCCGTTCTTATTGGTGCTCTCATTATCGTATTTTTTGGTCTTATGATAAATAATCTACGTGAAACACGGAAGTATCCTTTATTTTGGTGAGGAATAGATTTTAGCAAATTGTGAAAAAATGTGTGTTGTGCTTCGCAAATACAAACATTGTCGCTACGCTTTCGATGCAAAAACATCCTTCAATAATTTGAAGGATGTTTTTTGTAATTATTTTGGCTGCTCTTCTTTTAAACTGCGAAATTAATCTTGGCCTATCTCTTTGAGATATTTGACTTTTAGATGATTTTTTAGGGATTGTGGTCAAAGTTGTCAATTTTGCACGAACACTTTTGTTATCTTCTTTTATGCATATTTCGATTTCTTTAGCATATGATTGATAAGATTTGTTATATTGAAGAAAGAGAGTTAAAAGGTTTGGCAAGTATTTTACAGAATAGGGGAAGATCGTTGTTGGTTGAATTTGATGGGGGGCTCCAATTGCATGCTGTTGGATTGTGATGAGCAGTTATTCATGACATATAAACATAATGGTGAAAAGGGTGCTGAAAAATTACTGTCAAAATGGTTAGAGGCAGAGAGTGATTCACCGGCAGACCCGAAAATTCTAGGTACTGCACTTTCACCGAACTTATTTTTAGTGAATGAGGAAACTGCGATGAATATTGCGTTTTCAACTGCGCGAAAATATTGGGGTCGTGTAACGATAGATATGCAAACTTTTTTTAACAAGTATGGCTTGGATACTAAATTTGTGAATGAACGTCTCAATGCTTTTTTTTATACGCAAAAAGGTAAGGAGACCTTTTTTGAACAACTTTTTGCACAGCACACAATGGACTTAGAGCGATTAATCTGGCTAATTTTCGGAAAGCGAATGCAAATTACAATGCCAGTCAACGAACTACAAACAATATTTTTATATAAATTTGAAAATGAGTATTTAGTGCATATGATTTATAAAGAAGATACTCAATTTTGGCATTGGCTTTTCATGAAAAAAGTTTATTCACTGTTTATCCACAAACCATTAGAACAATTCACATTTATCCATGAAATGATGGGTCATGTTGAACAATCTACAAAAAAAACCTGTGGATATGTGAATAACTTTGTTGATAATTATAAAAAAACTCTGGATAAGTGTATAACCTACGTGGATAACTGTAATTCTACTTGTTTAGCAAAAAAGCAGTTACATCTTTACCAAATTGTAACGCATTATCGTCTATCTGAAGGAGATTATTCATGCGTTAAAGCTTTAATTACTTCCTTTGAAGCGGATTGGCGTTATT
The DNA here is from genome assembly GCF_056322905.1 of Lysinibacillus sp. G1-3. Lineage (NCBI taxonomy): Bacteria > Bacillati > Bacillota > Bacilli > Caryophanales > Bacillaceae > Lysinibacillus > Lysinibacillus sp. G1-3. The sequence goes on along the minus strand of NZ_JBWHYQ010000019.1, from coordinate 46,803 downwards.
CAATGTATGCATTGACAGAGAAAGAAAAAGCTCTGATTGCCTATCTTCAGTTTCATATAGCACACCAGGAGAAGAATCCTGAAACTGTTATTCACTACGGTGAGTATTTATTAGAAGATGAACGACTTAATAATTACGCGATAGAGATTTTGTTGGAATATAAGGAGTTATTGCCGAATCGTAAGCCAACACCTCCTGCAATTATTAAAAATTATGAACTAAACTTTTTAGAGAACTTGTATGCCGTATTGTTGGATCATTACGTAAAAATGGAGCGTTATCAAGAGGGGCTTCAACTTTTAAAGGAACATGTATTAGCGTCTAATAAAAAAATACATGCCGCTTTAGTACAGAACAATTATAGTAATGAGCAATTTATTGCGATTGAAGCGTCAGTTCAGCAGGATATCGCTCTCCATGTAAATAATTCATTACAGCATATTGGCTTGTCTGTTGAAGAGTGGCGCCAGCATTATCGTCAGCCAGAAACGCCTTACTCTTTGGTGGCAATGAGCGCATCCTTGCATATGCTCAATATTTTAAAGGTGTTATTTGTTACGGAGCAGTACGAGCTTTTTGAAAAATTAATGGAAATATATAAAAAATATTTACTCATAGATGATCATTTCGAAAAGTTACGGGTCTTTATAAGTGCATATGTTTAACTTTTATCAGCCGATTTAGGGCACAATTATGCCGAGGCGTAGTTGATTAGAAATACAAAAAAAGTGTCTAATGTGTTATAAATACAACATTAGACACTTTTTTTATTTTTTATTCTAAAACTCCTTTGTTCTGTAAGTCTGCAATTTGCTCGACGCTATAGCCAAGTGAAGATAGCACTTCCTCATTATTCTCTCCAAGCTTAGCACCGACATGCTTGTACTGCGGCTTAACGCCGTCAAACTTAAACGCTGATGCAATTTGCTTTTGTGTAGTACCGTCGCTTTTAGGAATATCAACAATCATGCCACGAGCTTTGAGCTGAGGATGCTCGCACGCTTCTGGAAACGTTAATACTGGTTCAACACATCCCTCGAAATCCTCGTTAAACACTTCAAGCAATTCTTCGTAAGTCTTCGATAAGAATGCATCATGGACGGCTTCTTTAAAACGAATTTGTGTATAGTATGAATCATTAAACGTATTATCAATGAGCTCGGGAATATCAAGCGCTTCACAAAGCAATTTGCGGAATTGAGGTTCAAGACTTCCTACTGAGAAAAATCGGCCATCCTTTGTTTTGTAAAAGTCATAGTAGCTGCCACCGTTTAAAATTTCTTGCTCGGGCTGAGGTACGCGACCACCGCCAATATAGGCAGACCCATACATAGCATTGAGCGAAAATACAGCATCGGTCATACTGATATCAATATATTGCCCTTCACCTGTTTTTTCACGATGTAAAGCAGCTGCGAGTACTCCAATTGCCGCATGCATCGTGCCCCCAGCAATATCAGCTAGCTGAACACCCATGGAGACAGGTTTTTTATCTTTATGGCGTGAATAATCGAGTAAACCAGCTAATGATAAATAGTTATTATCATGTCCTGGCCGATTGCTAAATGGTCCAGTTTGTCCATAGCCTGTAATAGCACAATAAATAACCTGAGGATTTACTTCTTTTAGATCTTCGTAGCCAATGCCAAGTCGTTGCATGACGCCAGGCCGAAATCCTTCGATAATTATGTCGTACTCTTTAACGAGTGACTTCACAATTTCTATAGCTTCAGGTGATTTTAAATTTAATGTTAATGACTTTTTAGAGCGATTTAAATGTTGATGAATATAGGCCTCGTGATCATCATCGTAAGGAGGCATAATACGCGTTAAATCTACGCGTTTTGAGGATTCAACGTGAATAACCTCTGCGCCTAAATCAGCAAATATCATTGTCGCCATTGGCCCCGGTAGTAATGCAGAAAAATCGAGAATTTTTAACCCCTTTAAAATACCCAAATCTCCCAACCCCTTTTTGTGTAGGCTACATTGCCATCTATTCAAGAATGCATTGCAGCGCTTTTCTCATAATCCCCATTTTGTGAAAAGCATTTATTCAAGTTGTATTAATACAGCTTGAATGTAAATTATCAGTATTATAACAGAAGAATTGATGGCTTGACTATGTTAAATTTTATTATAAAATAATTAGTCAAAAAATTATATGTCAGAATAACGATAAAAGTAAAAAAAATCAGAAAATATAATTGTCACTATAACGAGGAGATGATCTTGTTTCCGGTTGGATGCGTGGGGCAGAAGTGTTTTCTGTGGTTACAGAAGAATTTTTGTTGAATATTCCAGATAACGGTTGTTATAAGAGTGTAAAAAATCTCTATGCAATAGATTTCTGCATAGAGATTTGTGTTTATTTATCGTTGATCAACTTTAACCGTTCAACTATTTAGAATAAAAGTTAACCGTATAATAGGGTGCACCGTTATCTTTAAAGCAAACACCAACAAAAATATGTGTAAACTCTTTCCTTAAAATATTTATACGATGTCCTTTTGAATTCATTAGTGCTTCATGAGCAAATATACTATTATGCTGACCTTGCGCTATATTTTCGCCGTACCAATAGTGATTAACTCCCCCAGCAGTGAGGCGGTCGTTGGAATGATTACCTTTATGATCTTCATGACTAAAAAATTGATGTGTAATCATATTGCTACTATGGTGCCGAGCGATAGGGTTAGCCCCTTTGTCGTAAATGAGTGGTTGCAAACCTTCTATAACTCGCTCATGGTTAATAAGATCAACCATTAAATCTTCAAGTCCTGTTCGTAGTTCATTGGATGGCTTACCATAATAACCACGTTTACTTAATTCGGTTTTAGCATGTATCCAAATAATAGAACGAACTATATTGTTTTTGTGTAAATCATAGAAAAAAGTAACGTAGTGATTATCAATGAAATAGGTCCCGTGTGTAGTATTACCTTCATGATCGTTGTAATTGAGCAAATAGCTTGTATTTTCATAGTGAATGGCACTAAGCGGAAGACCGTATTTTCTATTTACATCTATTCGATTAGCACCGATACGAATACCAAATACGTTATGACCAATACGTGTTTCATATCCTCCAACCTCATTAGAATTATATTTCCCTACGAGGGAAAATGGGGCGTAGTTCGTCGCTACTCGATACCATTTCATTTTATAGTCACTTTGAAAGCTAGGTAGTGACAAAGTTTTTTGTGTCTTTGTTACATTCGGACGAGCTGACTTATTTGGATTGAAAGAAGTACTTGTCCATAAAGCCATACTATAACCAATCATTATTGGAGCTACTTTACGAAACAACATATTAAAACCCTCTTCTTAAAGTGAATTTATAATAAAAGTCTATTGAATTACTAAAAGTTATATAGATATAAATTACTATATTTTTGTTCTGTTAACGATGCTAAATTTATGGAACTTTCCCTACTATATGGCTCGCTACCATAACGTAGGGTTGATTTCCGTTCCGACTGGGCGCTTTGTAGCTGACGCTTCGCTTTCGCTACAGAAAACATATGTTGTTACTGTCGCTTCGCTTCGTACAGATAAAACATTTGCCGCTGCCGCTTCGCTTCGCTGCAGGGTCTCGGGCCAACAGATGTCTTTTGCGCGAAAGCGTGCAACAGCAGGTTTTGGTTTTGTTTGTGCGAAAGCGCAGCGACAGCAACAGCAGGTTTTGGTTTTGTTTGTGCGAAAGCGCAGCGACAGCAACAGCACGATGTTGGTCACGAAGGCGTAATCACAGGATGTGATGCTTTTAGCCTTCGTTCCTCTATTGCTAATCTCCAAGGAGTCGCCCAGTCGTAACGAAGAAGTATAAGTTTTAACAAATGTCATCTTTAGTTTTGGGGTGTAGCCTACTATTTTACTTTCGTTATAAGAGGGCCTTGAGAAAGACTATTTTGACAAACATTTTATTTTTGAGGTAAGAAATTTTCTTAATAAGAAATTTTTTGTGTTTTAATAGAATAATAGAAGAAATTATAAATTAGGGGTAAAAGATAGAAAATGAAATCAAAACAGATAAAGCTAAAGTATTTAATCATGGGCGTTGCGATAGCTGCTTTTATCTTAACTGGTATTGGTAGCATTTGGAGTGGTTACCGAATGAACGTTGACTCGATTAAAGAGAATACGCTTGAAACGAATCGAGTCTATGCACAAAAATTAGCAACAACCGCTAGTTCTTATCTTGAAGAATCTTTTCAGATATTAGGATATAGCGCCGGTTCGATAAAAACAAAAATGCATGATAACAATGCATTGGTTCAGGAAACTGAACGTTTGAAAATGCAAAATGACATGTTTAACTCGGTGCTGATCACAAATGCAGAAGGTCTTGTATTATCTATTTCACCACCATCTGAAGAGGTACTAGGCGAAGTATTAACATCTGTTGGAGCGAAAGATGCTTTATCTAAAAAGGAACCTCTTGTCTCAAAGCCTTATAAGGGAATGACGGGGCGTCTCCTTATTTTTATATCGTATCCTATATTTTCAGAGACCAATGAATATTTAGGAATGGTAGCTGGGACAATTTATTTAAAAGAACGAAATGTTTTTAATGCATTACTCGGAGAGCATTATTATAATGATGGGTCATATGTGTATGTAGTTGATTCGGATGGGCGCGTTATTTATCATCAGGACCCAAGCCGCGTTAATGATATTGCTATCGATAATAAAGTTGTCCAAGCAGTGATTTCTAGAAAAAATGGGGCTCAGCAAGTATTGAATACTAGAGGAGTAGAAATGCTTGCTGGTTATAGCACCGTACCTTTGACAGACTGGGGAGTAGTTGCCCAACGACCGTTAAATGTAGCATTAGCTCCTTCATTTGATAGAGTACAGGAAGTTGCTATAAAATCCATTCCGCTTATGTTCCTTTCAATTTTAATTGTCCTTTGGGCGGCAGCACGTATTGCAAATCCCTTACAGCAATTAGCTACTTTAACAGAGGAGAGCATGGATTCGAAAAATGTAGAAGGCTTGAAATCTGTACGTAGTTGGTATTTTGAAGCGCATTATCTTAAAAGTGCTCTCATTCGGAGTTTAACATTTTTACAGGGACAGGTGTCGTTTTTTAAAGATCAATCTACGACAGATCCGCTAACAGGTGTAACCAATCGTCGCACAATGGATGCGATGCTAGCGGAGTGGCTTGACAACAAGTTGCCACATGCCCTCATTCTACTTGATTTAGATCATTTTAAAAGTGTGAATGATACGTATGGTCATGCAGTAGGTGATAAGGTTTTACAATTTTTAGCTCAAAATATGAAAGCTGTTGCTCGTGAGGGAGATGTTTGTTGTCGCTACGGTGGTGAGGAATTTGTCATGTTATTGCCAACTACTACTGCTGAGGAAGCGGCACAGGTGGCAGAACAACTAAGAGATATGTTGGCGCATACTATAAGTCCTTGTGGTCGTCCAGTTACATTATCTGCAGGTGTAGCCGTGTATCCGCAAATGGCCGACACGACAGAAAAGTTAATTGAAGCAGCGGATAGTGCGCTATATCTTGCAAAACAAGCAGGACGAAATCAAGTCATAGTAGCAGAGCAGGAAAATAAATAAAAATTTTTTTGGGAATAAGCATACATTTCTAATTTTAGGGTACATGATTAATGCAACGATCATTTGGGCAAGCTATTTTTAAGTCATTCCCCATATGACTTATCAAAACATGTTCAAAATGATACGTAAACTCGGGACACATCTCTCGATCGACTTGACAAGATGCAAGGTTATCCCCCTTTCCCTTATGACATCGCAAGTACGTCTAGATGTATGCCTATATATCGTTAAAAGCCAAGCGAGCACCGATGCTCCTTGGCTTTTTTATGTTGAGTGAAAGGGCATCAAAAATTGAAATTGTTCCGATAAAATGAGATTTTGTTCCGATAAAGCTTCAAAGAATTCATTATAAAAATGAATTCATCACAATAACGTGGAGCTGATTTCTGTTCCGACTGAGTCGCCTCAGCCTCCGCTCAATATAAACATTGTTATTTCCGATTAACTATTTTATTCCATAAATTTAGATTTATCTATGAAGGTTCACTATCTACCTGTCGATATAAAGGGTATGATGAAAATGTTAGTTTGAACGTATCAAATACATAGATGAAAGGAAGAGTGGGATGGATAAAACAAAAATCCAAAAAGTGAACAAAGCACTTATAGCAACGGTTTTTGCTACTAGTGGGATTGCTGTTGTAGTGCCACCACCACAAAAGGCAGCTGCGGCTTCTTCACCATTTACAGATGTTGACCCATATTCAAGTCATTATGACGACATTTTAAAATTATATAATCAAGGTGCAATTAATGGGTATGCAGACAATACTTTTCGACCAAATCAAAGTGTAACACGTGGTCAGGCGGCAAAAATGCTGGCGACTGTTTTAAAATTAGATTTGAGAAATGTACAAGATCCATATTTAAAAGACGTTCCGAAAAGTAGTGAATATTACAAGTATATAGCTGCTCTACAAAATGCAGGAATCATGTCGGGCTATTCAAATGGAACATTTATGCCTAATGAAGTGATGACACGCGGGCAATTAGCGAAAATTTTAGTGCTTGGCTTTAATTTAGAGGTAGCCTCTAATTACAACAATAGTTTCAAAGATGTAACTAGCGAAACAAGCAACGCTATCTATATCCAAAGTTTAGTAGATTCGAAGATTACAGAAGGGACAACACCTGTCACTTTCTCACCACATAATGCGGTTACACGTGGACAATTCGCATCTTTTATTGTGCGTTCACAAGAGAAAAAAGGGAATGCCACATCTTTCAAAATTACAAATGTTGAAGACGATACTGTCTACATAAATGGTGATCGATACTCAGTACCACAAAGTCTCTCGCATATTTTTAACGAAGATAATGCACCTGTATTAAAAGATGCGCTAATTGAAGGGGACTTTTCAGGCAAAACTATTCGCTCTGTATCAAAGCTTACATTGAATGCAAGTGGGACAAGCTCAAGGTCTCTAGTGTTCGATGGCGATCGTAAGTCCTTCGGTGGAACAATCGTTGTTAATGGAAACTATATTGAATTCTCAAATATTACATTGACTGGTACAATGCATGTCAACGAAACGGTACGTCCACCTTTACAATTAGGTTTTTCCTACTATAAGCCATTATCTTTTGGCCGTATAGCAAGCACTAATACTGCATTTATTAACTGGACTAATCCAGATAATCCAAATGATGAAGGCTCATCTAATAACGGCTCGACAACAGATCTTCAAGATTGGGCAGATCAGAATTCCGACAAAAATCCTGATAAAAACAAGCCATTTGAGAACTGGTCTAAAGATAAAGTGACGATGAAAAATGTTGAAAAACATATTGAATTTTATAACAGCACTGTATCACGCTTAGTTGTCGCTCAAAGCGGTACAAAAATCGAAACAAATATGAAGCTACCACGTGTAGACATTATCGGGAATGTTCGTGAATTTGAGATTCAAGGAAATATCGGCACACTAAACCTCGATACAGAAACGAAGCTGACAATTTACGGAGATGGCAACATCGACTGGATTAACTACAATAGCTACACAGATTTAGAGCTATATCTAGATGGTCGCGTAGGTGTTCTGTATGTTGATAATGTATACGGTTGGGTTGATATTGGAGATTACACGTATATTGACAAAGTGATTATACCGAAGGGCGAGGGACCGAATAATATCTTCGACGACTTCTTAGAGGATAAAGATAATATCGGCAATATTGTAGATGAAGATGGTAAACCAGTCGATAAAGACGATATTGATAAACAAGACCCGGCTGATAAAACAAAACCGGTAGTCGACATTACGAATGTAAAAGTTTTAAATGGTAGTGATGTTGAGGTAGACTTCAATTCAGATGAAGTTGGAACTTACTACTATATTGTTCGCGAAAAAGGCGCCGATGCACCAACGAAAAAAGAAATGGTAAATCGCATTTCTACTGACAACGCAGCACATGGAACAAGCGCCGCAGTGAATGGTAAAAACACTATTAAAATCACTAATTTAGGTGAGAAAAAAGAATATATTGTTTACGTGATGGTCGTTGATGGAGCGAAAAATGCTTCTGAGATTGATAAACAAGAATTCCAAATGAAAGATGCATCACCGCCAGTTGTTAAAGACTTAAAAGTAAACCCTCTTCATGGCGGAAAACGCGCAGAGTTTACATTTACAGCAAGTGAACCAGGGGAATATTACTACTACGTACGTAAAAAGACGACAGCAGCTGATCCAACAACTGCAGATATTGTTGCTAAACCAACAGGTAAGGGTGAGGCAGTTGCAGGGAAACTTGCAATTACTGATATGCTAACAAATTTAGAGGCTGAAACAGAGTATCAACTTTATGTAGTGATGAAGGATGCTTCAGGTAATTACTCAACAGATAAAGATCTTGCAGTGAAGGTATTTACAACGAAAGAACTTGATAATATCAATCCATTCGTTGACAATAAGAAGCTTGAACCTGCCGCTGGAAAGGAAAATCAATTCTACATTTATTTAAATGAAGCTTTAGACCCTAAAAGCGCACAAAATGTAAATAACTATGATCTATCAGGAACAGTTATCGTCAATATGACAGGTCAGAAAAAAATAAAACCTTCTGCTGTTGAGTATAAGGAAGGTGATAAAAAAGTATTATTAACCATTCCATCAGAAACTGGTTTTGTCTATGGAGATACATTACGTGTAACTGTATTACCGGGTGTTAAGGATTTAGCAGGCAATGAATTTGAAAATGTCAATACCGTTGAAGCTGGTAAGAGTGTTAGAAACTTTGCAGAATATGTGCACGAAAACTATGTTCCGCCAAAGATTCTAGAATTAAATGTTGTTGGTAAACCAGATCAGGATGAAAAATATAAACGAGCTGAGGTAGAATTTAAGCCAAATAAAGCAGGAACATACTATTACATGGTTTTACCTGATACAGTCGAAGACAATGGAGAAACAAAAACATTTGAGCAATATTTAAAAGATAAAGGCATTACGGAGAGAGATTTCTATAATGAATTTGCGACTGAATCATCATTAAAATCAGGCTACTTCCAAATAGGTGGAAAAGATATTTATATTGAAATTGGCTCTGGTCCGGCCGACTTAGAAGATGACACGAAGAAATTCCCGATTGTTATGGATAAAGATAAACTAAATCCATTTATAAGCTATTCGGTTCATATGATATTAAAAGACCGTGGTGGCGAGCTTTCAAAAATAGCTTCTAAAGAAATATTTGGGGACTCCAAAGCACCATTAGTTACCGAATTTGAAGTGAAGTCTGGTACTACTAAAGGTTATGATGATACGAAAGCCACTGTAAGTTTCAATACAGATGAGACAACAAAGCTTCATTACTGGTTCGTACCAAAGAAAAATGCTGATGGAACAGATAATCCGGATGCAAAGCTAACTATTAACACGGCAGCAGAAAGAAAATCATTAGAAGACAAACTTAAATCAAGCCCTTCAGTCACAAAAAGTGGAAAAGGCGCGTCTGGAACTTTAGATATGACAGGAGTTACTTTAACACCACATACCGAATATGTTGTTTATTTAGGTGCACAGGATACGTATGGTAACTTTACAGTTTATAAAGCTAATACAAATGGAAATCACGATGAATCAAATGATGGTTGGATGAAACAAGATTTCTATTCTGATGGCACACCACCACGCTTTGAAATGACAGTTGATAAAGAAAAGAAACGCAATATTGTATATCGTAATCTAGATAGTACGTTTACGATTTCATTCAGTGAAGCCATCATGCGTGATGAAAAAGGCGAGTCTCCAATTAAAGATTTAAGTTTCTTAACAATTACTGACGAGAACGATCAAGATATAACTTCGCAATATGAGGTTGTTAAGTATACACAGGGTACAAAAACAACTGATGAAAGCCAATTAATTATTAAGCCAACTGGCTCAGGTACGGCGGATAAAACATTTACCGTTAAGATGAAAGATGAAGCACGAGATTATATTATTTCAGACTTCGAAGGTAATAAGTTTGATATAAATGACTTTGGTAAGTATGTTTACCCAGGCAAAGATGCATATAACACAATGAGTTATGCTAACTTAACAGGAAATGTTGATGGCGTACCAGCAGAATATAATTCAACAACAATGGATGTTTCTGTAAATATTCTCACACTGCTTGAATTAAACCAAGAATACTTCTATGCGGTTACTGCTGCGAATAAAACAACATTAGATCCGAAATTAATATTAGATAGTGTTAAAAATAATAAACCAGCCGACAATGGAATATTATCATTTGGTAAAGGATCTGTTAAAAAGGCAGCAGATGGTAGTGCAATTTTACCTCTTGTAGCTAATCCATCTACTGATCCTGGGATTAAGAATGTGTTTAAAACAGGTCAAAGAGTATTCTTATTCACAAAAGATCAGTATGGAAATATTGTTTGGGCTTATCAAAAAGAGACAAATGGTACAGGCCATACTCCACAACAATATGTGGAAATTCAATATGCACCTAAACCATAAAAAAGAAGCAAAGCTAGAGAATTCTTATGTTGAATTCTCTAGCTTTTTTTACATCAAATATTAACAACTACAACGCAGTATACCCACCATCCACAGTAAACACGCCTCCTGTAACAAAAGAAGAAGCATCTGAAGCTAGGTATAACGCTATACCACCTAGTTCATCCGGTGTTCCAGGTCTGCCCATAGGGGTAAGGTTCATCCAAGTATCAATCATGTCGCCACCTTGTTCAAAATAAGGCTTTGTCAGCTCTGTTTTCATGTATCCTGGAGCAATTGTATTCACTTTGATATTATGCTTTGCCCATTCCATTGCTAAGCTCTTCGTAAGCATAATCACACCTGCTTTTGATGCGTTATAAGAAGATTGGCATTGCGGTGTATTAGCAATGATGCCAGACATAGAGGATATATTTACGATAGATCCTCTTTTTTGATCGATCATTACTTTGCCCACAGCTTTTGATACTAGAAAAACTCCATTTAAATTGATATTGATGACTTTATTCCAATTTTCAAATGACATCTCTTCGGCTTTTTCATGAATTGTAATGCCAGCGTTATTGAATAAAACATCGATTTTACCGAAATGGTTCAACACCTTCGTTACCATATCATTGACTTGCTTTTCATTGGTTACGTCCATTTTGATCGCAAGAGTGTCTATTCCTTCATCATGCTTGAATTGATCCGCTGTTTTCTGGGCTTCCTCTAAATTTAAATCGGCTATGACAATATGAGAACCAGCTTGTGCTAAAGCAAGAGCCATTGCTTTTCCTAATCCCATTGCTCCTCCAGTTACAATCGATACCTTATCTTTAAGACTAAATCTATTTAATATACTCATATATTACACTTCCTTTTATTTGATGTTATCGCTTTCATTAATAGGGATACATCTAAATTTAATGTGCAATTTCGATTGATTGATTGTCATCGGTAGCTGATTTGCTGATGTTTTGATCGACTTTCATGAAGAATGTCAGTATAAAGCCAACTATATATAATACAGTAAGTGTCCATATAGCACCTTCAACACCAGCGATTGGTACAACCGCTGTTACAATTGCTGGGCCAACAAAGTTACTTAAACCTGCTGATAAATTATGCATGGACACTGCTGCACCCTTATGAGACGGTTCAAGGCTAGGGAAAATAGCCGACATTGGTACGAATGCAGCAATGGCAATCCCAAAGAATATAGCTACAAATAATCCAACCCAAATATTTGGTCCAAAGGATATCGGTAAATAGTAAAAAATTAAAGTAGCAATGGCCATACCTATACAACCAAACCATCTTACCTGTCTAACCCATCCAAGTTTATCTCCAAGAATACCCCACATTAGGTTCGTGAAAATAGTTGTTGCATAAACAGCTCCCCAAATACGTAGCCATTCGGACATCGTAAATCCGATTTGTTCTGTAAAAACAATCGGTAGTATAACGACAAAACCAAAGAGCGAGATTTGATTAATAATACGTACAGCTGAAGCGATAACGATTTGTGGGTTTTTTGCGATTGTAATCCCTCTTAGTAATTCTCGCAGTGGTCCTTCATTTGTCGTATTTTGTTTATAACTATTGAAGTCATCTTTTATTAAAAACATCGCCATCAAGCCACCGATAGCAATAAAGAGAATTGCCGACCATAATGTACCCATAAATCCTATTGCAGGAATTGAAAAGCTTGGCAGGTATGTACCGAAAACTCCTACTCCTACAGAATACATACACCAAAACCAACCCATCGCTGAAGCTAATCTTTGTTTTGGAGCAGCGTATGCAATCCAAACTACAAAAGCGTAAATAAACATCGGATAGGCAATTCCGCGTATTCCATACATGAGTAGCATCATAGAAAAGTTTTTCTGTTCAAGACCGAATGTTAAAAAGCCAATGTGGAAAATAATCCAAAGTACAAAACCTAAGATCATCGTACGACGTGGCCCAACTATCTCTGCCAATACTCCTGAAAGCCACGAAGCTATGGCAACAGTGAGCCCATACACAGTAAAGACTAATGAGGCTTGTTGAGTAGAAAATCCTAAATCAACTATATACTTTGACAAAAATGCTTGTTCAATTCCATCTCCAGTCATAAAGAAAGCAATGGCTATATATCCCCAAATTAACGCTATTGGTAAACCAAAGATTTGCTTTGAAGGAGATGCAGTTAAGCTACGATTCATAATGTTTCCTCCTTAAATCCTTTTTATCATTACGCCTTGATTATTGTCTCACGGTTTTGAGCTGTGCCATAAAACCTGCAGAGGACAGAGTAGCTATCGTTTTAAGTCGATTTGACTTCAGACAGATTAATTGCCGCGTGACCATTTGAAGTGGCGCTTTAGTTTAATACCTTTAATTTAGTTACCGTCTGCTTACAAAAATACTTCTACAATCGTATTTATCCCGCCACCTGTAGGAGGGGGAGTATTCGATGGTAGTCGCTCCGCTATAAAACTATACGAGAATGACAAGGGTTCCTAACCTTTGAATGTATTGTTTTTTCTAGGAACCCATTTTTGATCTACGGTATTAAAATAACTTTTAAAGAGCCGACTCCGCTTTTTACCATTTCAAAGCCTTTCTTAAACTCTTCTAGAGGAAGTTTATGAGTAACTACGCCCTCAGTAGGGAGTGCACCAGATGCAATCCCATTAATAACATTTGGATAACAGTATGGTCCTAAGTGTGCACCTAAAATATCAAGCTCTTTACGATCACCTATAATACTCCAATCGACAGTAACCGGACTTGAAAACACACTAAATTCTACAAAGCGCCCAAGCTTTCGGATGGCATGTAAGCCCTGAATAACACTAGCAGGCGCGCCAGTCGCTTCTATATAAACATCACACCCATAACCCTCTGTCATATTTTTAATTTCCTCCACTACATCTATCTTTGAAGGGTTAAGAATGATATCAGCCCCAAATTGTTTAGCAAGTTCTAATCGATCGTCTCGTATATCTAAAACTACTAATGTACCAGGACTTCGCAATTTAGCTGCTGCTACCATTCCTAGTCCAAGCGTTCCAGCGCCTGAGATGACAACAAAATCACCTATTTGAATATTAGCTCGATTTACTGCATGCATTGAACACGCATACGGTTCGATTAGAATAGCTTTTTCAATAGGTAAATCATGAGGAACTTTATGGTTAATGGCATTCACTGGGAACTTCATATATTCCGCCATTCCACCATTCACATTGAACTGAAACCCGTATATATCATGCTTTTCACACATCCAGTATTGACCACGCTTACAATATCGACAAGTATTACAAGGTACAATTTGCTCTGAAATAAGGCGGTCTCCAACAGAAAACTCTGTCACGCCTTTACCTACCTTAACTACCGTTCCTACAAATTCATGCCCTGGGATGACTGGAGTTTTTACATAACTAGGCTGACCATCCTCTCCGCCCCAGAACATAGGGGCACCATCCCAAGCTTTAACATCACCTGCACAAATACCACAAGCTTCTACCTTAATCAGGATTTCACCTGCTTCTGGAGAAGGTACATCCACAGATTCAAGTAAATATTCGCCGGGACCATGGCATACAACGGCTCTCATTTTACTAGCTACATTTGACATGATTATCCTCCTTTGTTGTTATCTGTATTTTCAGAAAAAGTAATATCTACTACTATATTTAAAGATTACTTTGGAGATAGACAACATGGGTTTGCAAATATTCTTCTAGACCATGTCTTCCATCGGCACCACCGATACCTGACTTTTTCCATCCAGCATGGAAACCTTGTATAGCTTCAAAGTTTTCACGATTAACATATGTTTCCCCGAACTCTAATTCCTTGCTTGCACGTATTGTTACATCTAAGTTTTGTGTGAAAATAGAGGATGTTAGACCGTACTCACAATCATTAGCGAGTTTAAGCGCTTCATCTAAGTTATTGAAAGTAGCAATTGGAAGTACAGGACCGAAAATTTCCTGACGCATAATTTCCATTTCATTATTTACATTTACAAGTACAGTTGGTTCATAATAATAACCCTTTTCTTGTGAAGGGCGCTTACCACCTGTTAAGATCGTAGCTCCATTAGCAACTGCTTCCTGTACCATTTTCTCTACCGACTCGAGTGCATCTTTACTAGCAAGAGGTCCCATAGCAATCTCTTGATTAATTAATGGGTCTCCATAGGTTACCTCGGACATTGCTTGTGTTATTTTTTTAATAAAATCATCTGCTATGTCTTTATGAACATAAACACGTTCTGTGCAGTTACATACTTGTCCTGTATTAATGACACGAGAGGCTACAATTGAACGTACTGCTAAATCTAGGTCCGCATCATCCATCACAATAGCAGGTGCTTTTCCTCCCAATTCCAAAGATACTTTTGTAATATTTTCTGCCGCTGCCCGCATAACAGCAGCACCAGCATTGTAGCTTCCTGTTAAACTCACCATTCCTACCTTTGAATTGCCAGCCAACTCTTGTCCAAGTATCGTTCCGCTGCCTGTTATTATATTGATAACTCCTTTAGGCAAGCCTACTTTATCAATGATCTTTGCAAACTCTAACGCATTATTAGGGGATAAATCACTTGGCTTTAGAACAATCGTATTACCTGTGATTAAAGCAGGTGCTGCTTTACGAGCAATTAAGAAAAATGGGAAATTCCATGGTAAAATACCAGCTATAACGCCAATCGGTTCTTTATGAATAAAAATTTGCTCATTTGGTCGATCACTTTGTACGATTTCTCCTTCATATCGTCTTGCCCAGCCTGCCATATAATCTATATAATCTGCAGTAAAGTTAACCTCTGTTTCAGAAAGGGAAAGAGTCTTTCCCATTTCCTCTGATATTGTGCGCGCTAAAATTGGAGCATTTTCACGTATTTCTTTAGAAATTGCTTGTAAGTACAGTCCTCTCTCAATAGACGGAAGTTTTGCCCAATCCTTTTGTGCTTTCTCAGCGGAATCAATTGCTAGTCGTACATCCTCCACAGTACCTTTAGGAACCTCTGAAATAATTTCTTCCGTTGCTGGATTAATGACTTGTGTTTGCTCACCTGAGCTAGAACTAACAAATCGCCCGTTAATGTACATTTGATATTTTCTCATAATCTTTACATCTCCCTGCAAAATGTATTTTCAAAAATAAAAACTAGTTATTTGTGTATCCCTAGAGATTAGGAAAACGACCAGGAACTTTGAATTTTTCCTCGCGTAATTGAACCAATGTTGTTACTTGTTCTTTTGTTAACTCCTTTGGTTCTCCAATTAATGAAGTTAGATAAAGAAGCTTCGCATAAAATTCCATGGACTCCATTTTGAAATAAGCACTCATTAAGTCGATTCCGCAAGTTAGTGCACCATGATTGGCTAATAAAATGGCATCATGATTTTGAAGGTAAGGAACGATTGAATTAGGTAATTCTTCTGTGGAGGGAGTCCCATATTCTGCTATAGGAACTTCTCCTAAAAAAATAGTTGATTCAGGCATTATTTGTTTATTAAGCGGTATCCCGCAAATTGCGAAGGCAGTGGCATATAAGGGATGAGCATGTACAACTGCTGTTACGTCGGGACGTTCCTCATAAACACGTAAATGCATCTTAATTTCCGAGGATGGCTTTGTGTTTAATGAATTTTCCTCCATTAACTCCCCTTTACTATTAATCTTGCATATCATATCTGGGGTCATAAACCCTTTAGAAACTCCTGTTGGGGTACATAAGAAAGAATTTTCTGAAATTTTAACAGAAATGTTTCCATCATTTGCGGCCCCCATGTCTTTCATATACATTCTTTTTCCTATGTCGCATATTTGTTCTTTTAAAAATTGTTCTGAATTATTCATTACAGTTCTCTCCTTACTAATTTCTAAATCTTAGCTAGATTCTATGTCTTTAATTCTTTCTTGTCAACATAAACAGAAATAAATTTCTTTATTTATGTCTGTTTATGTTGTTTTCAGAGTGGGGTATGGAGTAAAATGAGATAGGGATGGTGAGAATATGATGACTAAATACAGAAAATGCCTAGCTTTTGATTTTGGTGCATCAAGTGGAAGACTAATAGCGGGGGTTTACGATGGAGAAAAGGTCATTTTAGAAGAGATTTATCGGTTTAAAAATGAACCAGTTACAATAAATAATCATTTACATTGGAATCTTGAACTTTTGTATAAACATATAGTAAGTGGGTTAGAAGTGGCTTCAAGGGATAGGGTGGAATTTAATAGTATCGGAATTGATACTTGGGGAGTTGATTACTGTCTTTTAAATAAAGAAGGACAACCTATTCATTGGCCATTCCATTATCGGGATACTAGGACAGAAGGTATTTCTTCAAAATTGCCAATTCAATTTGAAGAATTCTATTCTAAAACGGGCATACAATTTTTACCCTTCAATACAGTTTATCAATTATATGCGGAATTCAAAAATAGCCCAGAGCTAAATCGACAGGCTGAACATTTATTGTTTATGCCGGATTTATTTAATTATTTTTTAACGGGAAACAAAAAGACGGAATATACAATTGCATCCACTAGTCAACTACTGAATGTAGAGGGCAAGCAATGGGACTGTGACATTATTAAGAGATTAGGATTTCCTAAACGCCTTTTTCAGGAAATCATTTTCCCTGGCGAGATTTACGGAATGTTAGATAAAAAACATATGAGAAAAATCGGTATGAGTAATTCAGTTCCGGTGATCTCAGTAGGAAGTCATGATACTGCTAGTGCTGTTGCTGGAATACCATTAGAAAATGAAGATAGTGCCTATTTAATTTGTGGGTCTTGGTCTTTATTAGGACTTGAGATCCAAAATCCTATAGTTAATGAAAAATCTTTGAAAGAGTCTTTTAGTAATGAGGGCGGGGTACTAAATTCGATTAGATTTCTTAAAAATATTAATGGCATGTTTTTATTGCAACAATTAAAAAAGCACTATAATGAAATGTTTACAAGAGAATTAGATTTTGCTGATATTATTAATGCTGCGAAGTTATCGAATAAAAACTTTTCTATTAATCCAAATCATGCTTTATTTTTATCACCGGATAATGTCATGGAAGCTGTCGATGCCTATTGCATTTCTACAAACCAAGGCAAACCTGATAATCTAGGTGAATGGGCAATTGCTATCTATAACGGATTAACACAAGAATTTAACAATCAATTACTTAACCTTGAGAGTATTACTGGTAAAAAAATAAAGCACATTCATATGGTTGGAGGCGGTATTCAGGACGAGTTATTATGCCAAATGACTGCTAATGTAACAAACAAGAAAGTAATAGCCGGTCCTGTTGAATCTAGTGTTCTAGGAAATATAATGATTCAACTATATGCTTTAGGAGAGGTCTCAACTCAGTCAGAAATAAGACAGATCATAAAAAAGTCTGTTTCCTTAAAAGTATATGAACCACAAACTTGAAGGTAGTAAGAGTCAGTAAGTTCTAGCATAGTTCTTCAAAATCAAGTAACGTCCTCCTGCCTATTTTGTTTAGAGATTCACTTTCTCTAACAAAAATATCTACGGAAAATTGAATAGTTTAAAGAGAATACACTTTGAAAAAAGCGAAAATTCACGTATCGTTATTGTTATCTAGTAATAACACGATAAGGAGTTTTCGCTTTGACCTTTTCATTTTTTTAATCGATACTATACTACTGTTACTAATTTTTGTAATTATCTTCTTTCCTAAGTACAATGTTATACAAAGTGAAAAATCATCAGATGTACTAGTGGAATAATTTATTTCTTCTCGGTGGAAAATTGGCGATAGCAATGATAGATCTAATCGAATTTTATCGATTTTCTAACGGGCAGTAATATCATATTCAAAACGAGATATTTCCTCCGCTGTTGCTTGGGAATTATCGTCTCGACTTTTAAAGGGGAAAATAAAAGGAAAATGGGGATTTATTATGTTACCAAAAGAACGATTGCAAAAAATAATAGATTTAATCCAAATAGAAAAGAAAGTTTATGTTTCTGAACTAAGTCAAAAATTTTCAGTCACAGAGGAAACCATTCGAAGAGATCTTGAGAAATTAGATAAAAAGGGAATTGTATCAAGAACTTATGGGGGGGCTGTAATAAACCGAAACGGCTCAGAGGATTTACCTTTTAATACAAGGACTTCTCTTAATATAGATTTAAAAAAATCAATCGTTTCGAAAATACATCATCTGATTAAAGATGGAGATAAATTAATGGTTGACCCGAGTTCGACAGCGTTAGAATTAGTCAAAGCATTATATGATAAACAAGATTTAACGTTAATTACAAATTCCATAAAAATATTAAATGAGTTTAGTGATTCACACTTTCAAATTATTTCAACAGGGGGAGAGTTGCGAAAAAAATCACTTTCCTTAGTTGGTCCTGCTGCAGAAGCTACCGTTAATAGATATTTTGCAGATATTCATGTATTTAGCTGCAAGGGGATATCGCTGGAACATGGTATTACAGAATCTAATGAGCCGGAAGCGGAATTGAAAAAAATAATGCTTAAAAATTCTAAAATCAATCTCTTGCTAATAGATCAGACCAAATTTGATAAATCAGCATTTTTAAAGCTTTTTGATCTTAGTGATATCGATGTTCTTGTAACAGACAAAAAACCATCCACAGAATGGATAGAGAAACTGAAAGCAAATGATGTCCAGCTAATATATTGAAAACATTAGTGTATTCAATAAATAAAAAAGAGGGGCTTTTAAACAGCCCCTCCCATCATCACACCCAACCAAACGCTCGAGCAACTGTCGCCGTTAGCCAAGTCGCGCCAATAGCAATAACCGTTGGAATTAAAAATGACATAAATGTCCACTTTGGACTTTTTGTTTCTTTATAAATATTGACTAAAGTCGTTCCGCAAGGGAAGTGTAGCAGTGAGAATAACATCATGTTTAAAGCTGTGAGCCACGTCCAGCCTTGGTCGATAAACACTTGTTTTAGCTTCGATAAATCCTCAATTTCTAGCATAGCTCCTTGCGATAAATACGCCATAATTAAGATAGGGATTACAATTTCATTGGCTGGTAGCCCAAGAATAAATGCAGCCATAATAAAGCCATCCATACCAAGAGCCTGACCAAATGGATCTAAAAAGTTAATGAAATGCATTAGAATACTCGTATCACCAACGTAAATATTAGCGAATACCCAAGTCAAAATAGAGGCAGGCGCTGCAACGACAACAGCTCTTTTTAATACATACCATGCTTTATCAAGACTGGCTCTTAAAATTGTATTCCAGAACTTTGGTCTTCGAAATGGTGGAAGTTCCAAAGTGTAATGGGTAGGTACACCCTTTAATGCGGTTTTAGAAAGAACCCAGGACACAGATAATGTCACCACGACCCCTAACATAACAAATCCTATTAAAATGGCAGCTGTTACAAATGTACCTGCTGCACCTGAAAAACCAGTTACCATAAATAATGATGCTAATAAAATAAGTGTTGGCCATCTTCCATTGCAAGGAACAAAATTGTTCGTTAAAATGGCTAACATTCGTTCCCGAGGAGATTCTATTATTCTCGTTGACATGATAGCAGCGGCATTACAGCCAAAGCCCATTGCCATTGTTAATGATTGTTTCCCGTGTCCACCAGCTCGTTTGAATAAACGGTCCATATTAAATGCTACACGTGGTAAATAACCGTAGTTTTCTAATAGAGCGAACATAGGGAAGAATATAGCCATTGGCGGCAGCATAACACTAATAACCCATCCTGTACCTCTAAATAGCCCAAGCACTAAAACACCATGTAACCATTCGGGTGCGTGCATCGCTTCAAAAAGAAAGGTTAGCTTACCTTCTAGATAGCCAAATAAGTTTGCTAACATATCTGATGGTACGTTTGCCCCAGCGATAGTAATGTAAAAGACAGTCCCTAGTAAGATAAGCATAATAGGGAATCCCCAAATACGGGATGTGAAAATTTCATCTAATTTATCAGATCTGTACATTGCAGGTTGCTGTGATACTACTTTTTTACATAAAGATTTGCTTTTAGTATAAATATCACTAACGATTTCATCTCGAATATCCTCATTCGAAACCTCGTTCACTTCAGCTAAAATAGCCTTAAGTGAATTATGATTTAACACTGACTGGGACTCCATTCGTTCTCACCTCGTGCTGTTTATTATGATGTTGCAGTTTTAAGATTAATTCCTCATCACCATCAAGTAAGCGAAGGGCAACCCATCTCGATGGATATTTTTCATCAAAATAACCTTCTAATTTCGATTCAATCTTTGTAATGGCTTCCTCTATTTCTTTCGAATATGTCATACGATACGGCGTTGTAACAATTTGCCCCTTCACCAGTTGACTTAACGTATCGAGCAATTGATGAATCCCTTTTTTATTTCTTGCCGATATTTTGACAACTGGGACTCCTAGCTCACGAGCCAATTTCTTGTGATCAATTCGGATCCCTTTTTTCTCAGCTTCATCGATTAAATTGATACAAATGATAACATTATTCGTCATTTCTAAAACTTGGAGTGCAAGATTTAAATTTCTTTCTAATGATGTTGCATCGAGCACAACAATCGTTGCATCCGGCTGGTCAAAAATAATATAGTCTCTTGCGACTTCTTCATCTGCTGAATTGGAAAATAAAGAATAGGTCCCGGGTAAATCCACGAGTACATATTGCTCTCCGTTATGTTCAAAAGAACCTTCTGCATGAATAACCGTTTTCCCGGGCCAGTTTCCAGTGTGCTGCTTCAATCCCGTTAATGTATTAAACAATGTACTTTTACCGGTATTTGGGTTACCTGCTAAAGCAATTCGATTTATCCTCACTTTGTATTCCTCCTAACAATTTCGCCTAAAATCATAGAGCTTTCATCATTGCGTAATGCAATCGTTGTATTGCTTACACGATAAGCGACAGGATCTCCTAAAGGACTTTTACGTAGAACGAAGATTTCTGCGCCTTTTACAAAGCCTAAATCTAATAATCTCCTTCTTAAAGGACCCTTAATGTTAATTTCTTTTATTAAAAAGCAATCTCCAAACGAGCATTTAGAAAGAGGTATCAATGTTTTTTCCATACGAATTTTTTATTCCTTTCTATAATAATATTTCCCGAACGTCATATTGTTTCTCTAAGGAAACTTTATTAATGATTATGCCTGTTTTATGACAATTGTCAATAGTTTTCTGAAATCTTTTTGAAAGAACGTGATAAAAGAGCGTCCTAATGAAGGAAATGATGGCACATTTATATTGGGCTAAGAAGTGTTGAAAAATGGGGAGTTGTTTAGCATACAAAGCGAGCAAAGTTTTGATGTAAGGATATGAAAAGTTTTTCTTTATGAGGGGTTCGTTATAAGTGTCTATAGATAAGAGGGGATCCGCTTTGAAGAGGCAATAGCGGAGCAAAAAAATATATTAAACCCTCTGCTACTAAAAAGTATCGGCAGAGGGTCATGATTTTTTTATTAGGAGATCACTCTTGGATTAGGAATGAAGCAGAGGAATTTGTTTGAATGAAAGTACGATTTCCTTCTACTGTATAATCAGCTGGTACTGGTTTGCCAAAAGTATTGGTACGAACGATGGAGGCATTCGGTGATAAATTATTAATAATAATTTCCATGTTCGCCTCAAATTCAACTGGTTTATCATTTAATGTTGCCTGGAATGTAATACGATTCGATTTTTTTGTAATGCTAATTTCCATAACACCAGTATCTTCATTAAGAAGAGTTCCTAGTGGTGGAATAATCACAGTCATGTTCGATTTTGTCGTTAAAACGAAGCGATCTGCACTATTTTCCGTGTCTGCAACGTTGATTTTTGCTGTATAGGTATTTTTGTTTTTCGTCATAGCTGTAGTTTTACCTGGTACGGCTGCTATATCCGATGAAATTGGCTTTTTCGACCCGTTCCCTTTAGGTAAATCATATTTTCCATTCACAAAGTCTACTAAAGTCCAGACATTTGGTACAAGCTGCTGCTGCACAGGTGTTAAAGCCTCGAAGGCTGTTTTCGCTGCCTGTACATCTTGAGCAGTAGACGTTTTAGGCGATAAAGCTGCAATAGCGTTTTCTACTTCCTTAGCTGCCGCCTTATCCTTCGCAACAAGCTGTTCAGAATCTACTAACATCTTTTCGATACCAGCAGGTAAATAGACGTATGAATATCTTCGAAGTGCATTAAGCTCAGCTCTAGCATCCGCTACATCCTGATGGAAGGTAATGCGAGAAGAATTTAATAATTGGATTTTATTGACCACTTGATCGATAGATGTATTGGGCGTGATATAGGATGTCAGTATTTTTTGTGATTCCGGGCTCACAAAGGATTTTTGGGCTGCATTTAACGTATTGTACCAATCTTTCGTTTCCACAACATTTTGGTAGTAATTAATGGAAGTTGATTCCACTGAAGCTAATTTCTCTTCAATTTGGTCAGCAAGCTTACGATACGCAACTTTTGTCTGACGATGATTTGACAGCGTAGAATAATTTGTAACATATTGTTTTTCCGTTTCAGTTAACTTATCGTAGGCTTTATTGGCTGCTTCTAAATTTGTTTGGAACGAAGCTGTTGTATCATTAATATTTGAAATAAGCCAAACAACATTCGAAACGTTAGCGTTGTAGTAATAATAATCGTATATGTAAGCAGTTTTTGAATGGCCAGTAATAGTAGCAGCTGATGCTGACGTAGTAGGTGCAGTATAGATTAGTGAAGGGACCGCAACTAGGGCTAGTAAGGCCAATTTTCTTTTGTTTTTCATAATACGGGAAACCTCCTATTGGTTTTGGATAAGTGTGATGGGTAATATGTAGGTCTTTTACCCTGTGTGAAACCTTTGATTGTCTTGTGAAATGGTTTATTATTTACCTGCCGAAAAGAGTCGTGTCTAGACAGTGATTTCCTAATATATGTTGGTAAACCAATTTTATCATATCTCAGGATTTTTTCATGTATATTTTAAGTGAATAGGTAGATTGATTATGTAATTTTTAAATACTTTGTGTCTTATGTACTTATGAAAAATATGAATGGAAAGCAAGTCCCTTTTTTAAGAGAGAGGGATAGGACCTACCAACTAATGGATAAACTCCCGGAACAGAAAGTTAGAAACCTCATACGAAGGGGAGAGTTTGTTATAATGAATTTAATAAGGAGCGGGGGTGTTTTATTTGCAACAAAACTGGCAGAAGGTAGTTGTTGAAAAGCTAGCCTTGGCTGTTAATCCAGCGTTTGTTATTGTTTTTGGTTCTTATGCGAAGGGCTTGGAACGTGAAGATAGTGATTTGGATATTGCATATTTTACAGATAAACCGCTCTCAAGTTATGAACGTTTTCTATTAGCTGGAGAAATTGCGCAGTCTTGTAATGTGGATGTCGATTTAATTGATATGAAATCAATTGATACAGTGTTTGCGGCACAAATTTATTCGAGTGGTAGAATCATTGAGTGCCAAGATGAAAGCACCTTTGTGAAGGAACGGATGAAAACTCTATCAATGTATGTGACATTAAATGAACAACGTGCAGGAATTCTGAAAGCAATTGAAGAGAGGGGTAATGTCTATGGCGAATAATGATGTTATTTTAAATAAAATTGCAACAATCGAACGCTGTGTGAACCGTGTTAACGAGGTGTATTGTGATAATCCAGAGAATTTGCAAGACATCACGAAACAGGATAGTATTATTTTGAATATCCAACGTGCGTGTGAAGCTAGTATTGATTTGGCGATGCATATTGTTAGTGAATTAAAGCTTGGTCTGCCTAAAACGAGCCCCGAAGCATTTAAGTATCTTGAGGAAAATGAAATTATTGACCATGCATTGGCTAAAACATTAATGAATATGGTTGGGTTTCGAAATATTGCTGTGCATGATTATCAAGATATCGATTTAGATATACTTCAAGCAATTATTAAGAATCATTTAAATGATTTTAAAACCTATACAGAGGCAGTATTGCTTATATAAAAGAAACAACAGGCTATATAGTATAGAAACTTCCTAGCCTGTTGTTATGTAGTGTAAAACGGATAGAATCGTGGAAGTGACGGATAGACTCATCGAAGCGACGGAAAGAATTGCCGAAGCGACGGATAGAAATCAAAGCGACGGAAAGAATTGCCGAAGTGACGGATAGGCTCATCAAAACGACGGAAAGAACCGCCGAAGCGACGGATAGACTCATCAAAGCGACGGATAGAACTCTCGAAGTGACGGAAAGACTCGTCAAAGCGACGGATAGAACTGTCGAAGCCGACGCCACGATTCCCGAGGCATAATTGATTTTTTGAGTTTGAAAAGGACTTGGCTTAGTGCCAAGTCCTTTCAATTTTTTTATTGTTTACCTGAACTTTGAGCATCTTTATAGATGTCGATCGCCTTGTTTAATTTGTTAATAGCCTCTGTCACTTCGTACGAAGAGGCATAGACGTTACTGGCAACGGATTGAGCGTGTTGAACTGCTTTTTCTAGACTGCGTTTTTCTCTTTCTGTTGTCCATAGTTCATAATAAGGGATATCAGAGCCATCGCCATTCGCAGAAACTTTTACATACTGAACAGAATTAATGAGTGATGTTAACCAAGATTTATCAACGTAATGCCAATGATTCACACCAGATTTATAATTACTCCTATAAGTTGAAATGGCATTATATAAATATTGATAGGCATACGAAATATCCGACTGAGACGATGAGCTATTGTTTGCAATACCTTGTGCGTATGAAACAGCAGAAACTAGAGCGTCTTTTTCACTTTGCGTCGTCCAAACTACATTGTAGGATAATTCAGATCCATTTACAGAAACGGTTACATACTGAACAGAGTTAATAAGTGAAAAAAGGGAAGATCGATCGGCATTATATTGATAAGTGCCATATTTTTGTGCATTCTTATAAATTGTGATGGCGTAGTTCAAATTGCTAATTGCATTTGTAATATCAGACTGTGTTGCATAGTAATTATTTACAACATATTGAGCAGATGAAACGGCAGAGGTTAGAGCATCCTTCTCACTTTGAGTTGTCCAAGGTTCATAAGAAGCTACATCATTACCATTGTTCCAAGAAACCTTTACATACTGAACAGAATTGATCATCGATTGTAGTGAAGACTTATCACCATAAACATATTTTGTTCCGCTTTTTTGCACAGCACGATAAACGTTTAATGCATTTTTGTACTGTGTAATCGCATTGTTTACTTGTTCCTGAGAAGCGTAAGAATTATTAACTACTGTTCTTGCGCTGCTTACGGCTGATTCGAATGTTGTACGTTCAGCCTGTGTTGTCCATTTCTCAGTTACTGAAATGTCATATCCATTAACAGATACTGCAACGTATGGAGGTGAAGCTACTAAATTACTAAGCTCCGTTTTATTTAAAACAGGTAATGTCACAGAGGCTTTTTTATCATCCACCTGCACTTTGTTAATTAGATGCCCCGAATTTAATGCCACCTTTGCCCCATGTTTGACAACCACTTGCTCAATTGTGCCTTTTCCGTAAAGGGTGAAATCTTTCTCAACATCGATAGTTAGTTTATCAACATTGGCCGTTACTTCAAATGCAGTAACTTTACCAACTACGTCGACTTTCGAAATAGATTTGTCAGAAGTCACACTCACTTTAGTACGTTTTAAGTTAATGTTTGGAGATTTAATATCTTTTAGAGAAACATTTAACCAATTACTATTTTTAATCAATAAAGGTCTAAAAGTAATTGTATCCCCAATAGCAACGTCATCAATTGTAATGGCCTTCTTCACACGATTAGTTACGATAAGCTCCTCTTCAATAGTGACATTTTGAACTTTTACATAATCCGCATTTACAGTTAGGCTTCCATCAATTTGCGCATCGCCACCATCAAAATTTAACGCTTTATTTTTTGTTCCACCTTTAGTTAGTGTTAGTGATGTAATACTTGTAATTTCACCGTTCTTTACGACAATAGTAGCTGCAGCATTCGCCAATGCAGCATTATTGGATGTGTTTAAGAGGGGCTTCAATGACTTACTAATTTTAAATTGGCCATTGGATGTGCGTACTTTATCATTAGCGATGCTGGTAATAGTAACATTTTGTCCCTTTGTTTTGGCTGCAGCTACTTGTCCGTCGATTTGAACTGAGTTGTTTAAAGATACATCATTAGAAGTGGCATTCGCAGTTGATACAGGCACAATTAAGGTTGCTGTAATAGCGGTAGCCATAAAAGTAGAAAATACTTTATTCTTCATTTCTTGTCGCTCCAATCATTGTATTTAATGGATAATATATCATATATTTCTTCGGTTTAGTGCGCAAATGGGGTATTTTACTATATTAATTTAATGAAACAATAGGCCTTTTTCCTTCAATTATTTTAATAACTCGTAGTTTGAGAGGGTAAATCATCCTTCCAAGAGCCTTTTCTATTGTTTGAACATGATGAAAAAGACAGGATGAGTGAACGCTGAAGTACATTGACCGAGTTTACAAACAGCACTACTATAGGAGAGGAAAGGGGGACAACACTATGGTGTATCTCGGTATGATTTTCTTTCAAATTGTAGCTCCGATTTTAGTGCTTCTAGTACTTGGCGCAGTTTTACAAAGGAAATTTCGTTTTAATTTAAAGGCGCTATCTCAACTTATTACATACTGCTTTATGCCAGCAGCTGTTTTTGTGAATTTATATGAAACGAGTATAGAATTGTCTGTACTTGGGGAAGTTGCGTTTTTTATTCTACTCTTTATCGGAAGCCAAATGGTCCTTAGTCACTTTCTAGCAAAGGGGCTCGGTTTAGTAAAAACAGAGGCTGCGGTGTTTAAAAATAGCGTTGTCCTCATTAATTCAGGCAACTATGGTATTCCAGTTGCCCAAATGATTTTCGTGACTCAGCCGATTGGGGTAGCGATTCAAGTTATTCTCGTTATATTTCAAAATATGACGACGTATACTTACGGCTTGTACAATTTAATTTCTTCAACAAAATCAGGTATGTCAATTTTGAAGGATTTCCTCAAAATGCCTATTATTCATGCACTTATTATTGGCGTTACTATGAACTATTTTAATATCCCTATACCGCAGTTCGTAAAAATTCCGATAGACCATGTGGCAGATGGCTTTATCGCTGTAGCATTAATAACTTTAGGGGCACAGCTATCCCAACTTGAAATAAAATCTATGTTTAATAAGATGGTATACATTAGTTGTTTTACACGATTAATCATAGGGCCTGCCGTAGCATTGCTTATCATTTTTGCTCTTGATCTTGACGGTGTCGTGGCACAATCACTTTTTATAGCTAGTTCGTTCCCGACATCGCGAAATAGTTCCAGTCTGGCATTAGAATATGACGTAGAATCGGCAACTGCTGCACAAACAGTTTTATTTTCAACGATTGTGAGCTGTATTACAGTGACAATTGTGATTTATGTAGCGGAGTTGTTGTTTACCTAATGGCTAGGTGCTCATTTGATTGTCCATTGTTGATAAAAACTAAAATTGTTCCGATAAAATGAGATTTTGTTCCGATAAATCTTCAAAGTATATGAACTCATCAGATAACGTGAAGTTGTGCGCCAAAGTCTAATCTGACGTTGATTCTTGATGAATGTGCCAAAAATAATCAAATGAAGCTTCCATCTATTAGCAATATCTGCTACACTAGCATCAAACTTAATAGTATTAACTAGGGGAGTCTGATGAGTCAGGCTGAGAGGGAAACGCATAGAGGTTTCTTGACCCTTTGGACCTGATCTGGCTCATACCAGCGTGGGAAAGTTAACCATTATTGCACACTACGTTATTTGCAATAACTATACCTTTACATTCTTAGCCGGATCCAAAATTTTTTTGGATTCGGCTTTTTGTCTTCATTCAGCAGAAGACTCCTATCTTTCCAGGTGATGAAATGTATGCGGTGAAGCTTCCTAACTAGTAGGTGCCCAAACGCCTGCTGAATGAAGACAAGCCTCCGGCGGATGTCACGGATTTTAAAAGGAATGAATTGTGCGGGCACAATTCAAAATCCGGACGCAATTACGCCAAGGCGAAATTGATTTTTGTTGGGTGAGCTAGATTCGGTCCTTATATTAATATAAAAGGGAGCGAAGTAGTTTATGACAACAATTAGCGAAAAGAATATTACGATTATGTCAAGTTTTGAAGGAAGTAAAAAAGTTTACGTAGAAGGTTCTCGACCAGATATTTTAGTGCCAATGCGTGAGATTGCTTTGAGTCCGACGACAGGAAGCTTTGGTGAAGAGGAAAATGCACCAGTGCGTGTTTATGATACGAGTGGCCCGTACACTGAACCTGCACATAAGGTGGATATTACGAAAGGATTGCCAGCTTTACGTAGTGCATGGATCAAAGAACGAGGTGACGTTGAGGAATACGAAGGTCGTACGATCAAGCCAGAAGATAACGGATTCCGCAAAGCTAATGATCCACGAATGAATGAAAATGTGTTTCCGGATTTATCTAGAAGGCCTTTACGTGCGAAAAAAGGCAAAAATGTAACGCAGCTTCACTATGCACGAAAGGGAATTATTACTCCAGAAATGGAGTTTGTAGCGATTCGTGAAAATATGGATCCCGAGTTCGTGCGCTCAGAGATAGCGGCGGGGCGTGCAATTTTGCCATCTAATATTAATCACCCTGAGGCAGAGCCAATGATTATTGGACGCAACTTCCACGTGAAAATTAACGCCAATATTGGAAATTCAGCGGTGTCATCCTCTATTGCAGAAGAGGTAGAAAAAATGACGTGGGCTACACGCTGGGGTGCTGATAACATTATGGATTTATCGACGGGTAAGCATATTCATACGACGCGTGAATGGATTATCCGTAATGCTGCGGTGCCAGTAGGAACGGTGCCGATTTATCAAGCGCTAGAAAAAGTAAATGGTGTGGCAGAGGATTTAACGTGGGAGGTGTATCGTGATACGTTAATCGAACAAGCAGAGCAAGGTGTAGATTACTTCACGATTCATGCAGGGGTATTGCTACGCTATGTGCCATTAACGGCTAATCGTGTAACTGGCATAGTGTCTCGAGGAGGCTCGATTATGGCGCAATGGTGTTTATATCACCATCAAGAGAGCTTCTTATATACTCATTTTGAAGAAATCTGCGAAATTATGAAAACCTATGATGTTGCCTTCTCTTTAGGTGATGGTTTACGTCCTGGTTCTATTGCAGATGCAAATGATGAGGCTCAGTTTGCGGAGCTGGAAACGCTAGGGGAATTAACGCAAATTGCCTGGGAGCATGATGTACAGGTGATGGTAGAAGGACCAGGGCATGTGCCGATGCATCTTATTAAAGAAAATATGGACAAGCAGTTAGAGGTATGTAAGGAAGCTCCTTTCTATACGTTAGGACCACTAACGACAGATATTGCTCCGGGCTATGACCATATTACATCAGCCATTGGAGCTGCAATGATTGGTTGGTATGGTACGGCAATGCTATGTTATGTAACGCCTAAAGAGCATCTTGGCTTACCAAATCGTGATGATGTTCGTGTAGGGGTTATTACGTACAAAATTGCTGCACACGCTGCTGATTTAGCGAAAGGGCATCCGGGGGCACAGCAACGTGATGATGCACTATCTAAGGCACGCTTTGAATTCCGCTGGCGCGATCAATTCAACCTTTCGTTAGATCCAGAGCGTGCAGTCGAATATCATGATGAAACATTGCCAGCAGAAGGAGCAAAAACTGCGCACTTCTGTTCAATGTGCGGACCTAAGTTTTGTAGTATGAAAATCTCACAGGATATTCGTACTTATGCAAAAGAAAAAGACTTAAATACGACTGAAGCTATCCATAAAGGTATGCAGGAGAAGGCGAAGGAATTTAAAAAGGCGGGCAGTCAAATTTATCAATAATTATTAGACTGGGCTCGTGTCTTTCATAGGCACGAGCCTTATTTTGGTTCATCATCAAGAGGGGTGCATGTATATAGGTTGATTTCCTTTCCGGTGATGCGCTCTCATTTTGTCATTAAGATAAAAAAACTCCATGTGAGGTCGCCCTTCACATGGAGTAAAAAGTTGGATTTGGATATCAATAATAGTTGGAATATGTGGAGAATTAAACGTTAGTTGGTTGTTTCACGTATGGATTTGAAAGATCCATACCTTCTAATGAAAGACCCATAGCTTTTGCTACACCTTCACCATATGCTGGATCAGCTAAATAGCAGTGAAGAATATGACGACGTTTAATGAACTCTTCAACTGATGCCATATCATTAGCAGTATTTTCGAATAGGCGTTGTTGCTCTTCGGCAGTCATTAGGCGGAATAATTTACCTGGCTGTTCGAAGTAGTTGTTGTCATCTTCACGGAAGTCGTGGATACCAGCATTACCGTCGATACGTAATTCAGGCTCTTTATAGTCTAAATTATGCTCCCATTCACCATAGCTATTTGGTTCATAGCCTAAAGTTGAACCAAGGTTGCCATCGAAACGCATAGCACCGTCGCGGTGGAATGTACGGAATGGGCATTTTGGTGCGTTCACAGGAAGCATGTAGTGGTTCACACCTAAACGATAGCGTTGTGCATCTCCATATGCAAAAATACGAGCCTGTAACATTTTGTCTGGAGAGAAGCTAATACCAGGGATAATGTTAGATGGTGCAAAGGCAGCTTGTTCAACTTCTGCAAAGTAGTTGTCCGCGTTTTTGTTTAACTCGAATTCACCTACAGGAATTAATGGGAAGTCTTTTTTATACCATACCTTTGTTAAGTCAAACGGGTTATATGGTAATTCACGAGCTTGTTCCTCTGTCATAACTTGGATGGACATTTTCCATTTAGGGAAATCGCCATTTTCAATTGCTTCATATAAATCGCGTTGTGAAGATTCGCGGTCATTACTGATTACTTCAGCAGCCTCAGCACCAGTTAAGTTTTTAATCCCTTGCTCTGTACTAAAGTGGAATTTAACCCATACGCGCTCATTTTCTTCATTAATAAAGCTATATGTGTGAGAACCGAAACCATGCATATTACGGTAACCAGCTGGAATACCACGGTCAGACATTACGATTGTTACTTGGTGAAGCGCCTCAGGTAATGAAGTCCAGAAATCCCAGTTTGAATTAGCGTTTTTCATATTTGTACGTGGGTCACGTTTTACCACGTGGTTTAAATCTGTAAAGTGTAAAGGATCACGGAAGAAGAATACAGGTGTGTTGTTACCAACTAAATCCCAGTTACCTTCTTCAGTATAGAACTTAAGTGCAAAGCCACGAATATCGCGCTCAGCATCTGCTGCACCACGCTCACCTGCAACTGTAGAGAAGCGTGCGAACATTTCAGTCTTTTTCCCAACCTCTGAGAAAATTTTTGCTTTAGTATATTTAGTAATATCATGCGTTACAGTGAAAGTACCGAATGCACCTGAACCTTTAGCGTGCATACGACGTTCAGGAATAACTTCACGGTTGAAGTTTGCTAATTTTTCAACTAACCATACATCCTGAAGAAGTAGAGGACCACGAGGACCTGCTGACATTGAATCATGGTTGCTTACTACTGGAGAGCCACCTGCTGTTGTAAAACGACGGCTACGATCATTTTTGTTTGTCATATTAGTTTACCTCCTAAAGAAAAATTGTGAGTCAAACTCTTCAACAATAACTATAACAAATGTAAAATAGAATTGCTAGTAAATTATAATTATTATTGTTAAAGAATATTTATATTAAGATATAAACTATAAATATATGCTAGATTTAAAGGGGTTATGACTAACCTTTACCACAAATTAAGTTTTTTAAACATTTTTGAGGATTATTTAACTTCTTTCAAATGAAATCTTTTGTTTATTTATTCTTATTGAAAATATGATAATTGAAAATAATACTAGATAATGAGATCGCGCGTGTGAAGATAAGCCTTCTCTCTCTACACTTTCGCACAAGTTCTCAGTTAGAACGGAAATGAACTCCACGCTGTTGATATGCCTTTTCAAGTTTTACGATAACGATTAGGCGTAATGCCGATGTGCTGTTTAAAAATTTTAATGAAATAATTTGAATCTTCGAAACCATTTAAATAGGCAATTTCACTAATAGCAAAATCAGTTTCTACTAGCATTTTTGTGGCATTATGAATCCGGACCTGTTGCAGGTAGCGTTTAAGTGGCAAGCCTTGCTTCTTTGAAAAGATCGTACTTAAATAATTGGGACTAATCCCTAATTTATGAGCAACGTAAGGTAAAGATAACCCGCTATCCTGAAATTGTTGGTCGATAATTTCTATGGCCAGTTCTACATAGTCAGCTCGTTTCTCCATACGTGCCTCACGGGCCAATTCAATCAGTTTTTGTGTAAATGATATGATGCCATTTTGAATGGTATAAAATATAGGATGCTCAATAATTAAATGAAAAAGCTGACGATAATTTTGCTCAATTGCAGCTTTCTCATGTAATTTATACTTCAGCATAAAGCGTCGAATTTGTGCTAAGACACTTGTTAGATGAATACGTAAATCATCCTGCTCGTAATAAATTCCTTCATTAAATAGTCGATATAAAAATGCTTTAACAGCTTCAATATTCCCGTCCTCTAAACTGCTTATTAATAATTGTTGCTCTTCGGGTGATAGTAAAGGATCGAAGGGCTGTGTCTTCAGCTGCTTACTCGTATAAAAAATATGCCCATAACCTTCGTAAAAACTTTGACGAAGTGCACGCTTCGTTAATGTATACATATTCTTCATAGTTGTAGGTTCCCCATCGTAAATACCGATATTTAAAGAACTATTACTTATTGATCGCCATTCCTTGATTAATGTACGAGCATCTTTCTCCACAATTTTTAAATCATCTGTTTGGAATAAGCAGACGATTCTATCGGACAAAGGATAAATCTTTATATGGTAATAAATAGGCGTTTGCTGAAGCCAGTTGTAAAGTTTTTTTAACATGTCGGAATGCTCTGGCTCGATCATGGTAAAATGTATATTTGTCTCTAAGGAACTTGTTTTACTACCTAGAAATAGTTGATAGTAAAAGGATTCCTCAGTAGCTTCTTGATATACTGTCTCTGCTTTTGGTGTCTGAAGGGAGATAGCAGTGAGTTTTTGCTTTAATATTTCTAAATCAATTGGTTTAACGAAGAGATGTGCGACCTGTAAATCGATTGCCTTCAATGCATTTTTAAATAATGGCTCTGTCGTCATAGCTAAAATAGTCCCTGAATGTTTTTGAAGAGTACGAAAGAGGGCAATTAAACGATTATTCGAGAATAGGTCAATATTCAACAGGATGACCTCGGGCTCAAATTGCTGGATACTTTGAAGTGCTTCATTAATAGTTGTACCTATTTCAATGGTTACATCGCCAGGATAATATGTATGTAAAAACCAACTAATGCCTGAAAGTTCAGCGGAGTCCCTGTCAATTAATAACAACCTCATAACAACCAACCTTCCATAAAATTATCTAGTTTCTTAAAAAAATACGATTATATTATTAAAATAACAAAAAATATGAAATAATTCATGTTTTTTCTTTTAAAATTCCCTATTTTCTGAAAAAAGTAGTTAGTACAATGTGATTAGAGTGATTGCTAGCTTTCTTTTTTCGACGAAAGCGAAGTGTCAGCCTCGTTATACTAAGGAAAATTGGATTTAAAGCATTTTTACATAGCTACAATGGGAACGGGGGATGTGTATGAAGTCTAACATCGAACTAGATGGCAAGACATTAACAAGACAGCTAATAAAGGAAATTGTAAACGGTCATGCAACGGTTACGCTATCTGCAGACAGTATGGAACGTATCCGTTTAAGTAGGGAACGAATTGAAAAACGTTTAGCTGAGGGGCAAACCATTTATGGTGTGAATACAGGTTTTGGAAAGCTAAGTAATATAAAGATTGAAGAGGAAGACATTGAGCTTTTACAGTTGAATTTATTACGCTCAGATGCGACAGGTGTTGGTGTACCGTTTCCAACAGATGTTGTACGCGCCATGATGGTTTTACGTGCTAATGCTTTAGCTCGAGGTTTTTCAGGAATTCGTCTAGAAACAGTGCAGTTGTTATTGGATTTTATTAACAAGGGAGTACATCCGATTGTACCGTCTCAAGGTTCAGTTGGTGCAAGTGGGGATTTAGCGCCGTTATCACATTTGGCTTTAGTGCTAGTAGGTGAAGGGAAGGCGGAGTTTAATGGAGAGGTTATGGGCGGTAGTGAGGCGTTACGGCAAGCTGGACTAACGCCGGTGCGACTACAAGCTAAGGAAGGGTTAGCGCTTGTAAATGGTACACAAGCAATGACAGGAATCGGTGTTTTAACCGTGAACGAGGCAGAGCGTATGGGGCTAGCGGCAGATATGGCAGCGAGTTTAACGCTTGAGGCACTGAAAGGGATTACTTCCGCATTTGATCCAGCGCTTTTGGCGGTAAGACCACACCCAGAATTAGAGCTTGTTGGTGGACGAATCCGCAAGTGGCTTGAAGGAAGTAAACGTGTGACAAAGCAAGGTGAAATCCGTATGCAAGATGCCTATTCACTACGTTGTATTCCGCAAGTACATGGTGCTTCATGGCAATCATTTTTCTATGCGGAGGACCGCGTGCAAATTGAAATGAATGCAACGACAGATAATCCGATTGTTTTAGAAAATGGAGAAGTATTGTCTGGGGGACATTTCCACGGTCAACCAATTGCATTGGCGATGGACTTTTTAAAAGTCGGTGTATGTGAGTGGGCGAATATTTCGGAGAGACGTACAGAACGAATGGTTAATCCTCAGCTTAATGAAGGTTTGCCGCCATTTTTAGCGACAAATCCAGGTATTGAATGTGGACTAATGATTGCTCAATATACAGCAGCCTCTATCGTATCTGAAAACAAAGTATTGGCACATCCTTCAAGCGTGGATTCTATACCGACGTCAGGTAACCAAGAGGATCATGTGAGCATGGGGACAACATCAGCTCGCCAAGTACGTCAAATCGTACACAATGCCGCTCGTGTCATTGCAATAGAAATGATTTGTGCATCTCAGGCGATCCATTTAGATAAAGCGGAAGAGCAGTTATCTCCCACAACGCGAAAGTTTTTAGAAAAAGTGCGTGAGTTTTGCCCGCCACTGTTAGCAGATCAACCTATCGGCGATGAAATTGAAGCGCTTTCAGAGTATTTATTAACGAGTGATGTTCTATTAAATGAGTATAAGTAAATTTTAAAGCAATAACTTCCTAGAGAAAATCCAAAAAATCCTTTAACTAGTTTTGACGACTTAGAGATTTCTTTCAGAAAAAGCACTTACATCGGAGGGAGTAGTATGGAATTTCATCAACGAGAGCTGGAGCGAGATTCGCAATTTCGAATCTCCTCCGCTATTAAGATGTTTATCTGTAGTATAGTCGGAATATTCAGCTTTTTTGTATCGTTTGAATGGCGAGGTAAGGATTCCATTTTAATTGATCACATCGTAAGTTTTATTCGCACCGAAGCGCCACTGCTTGTAACTGCATATGTGCTCATAATGCTTGTAGGTGGAGCGATTCATCCATTCCTAACAAAGAAATGGAATAAGTCGACCGTCAATATTGTGATGTCAATCCTTAAAGTGGGCGGTATGATTGCAGGGATTTTGTTAATTTTCAATATAGCACCAGCGTGGCTAGCGGATGAAAGTATTGGACCGTATTTACTGGAGAAGCTTGTTAAGCCGGTAGGCATATTAATTCCGATCGGGTCTTTGTTTTTAGCGCTTCTAGTTAGCTACGGATTGCTTGAATACATCGGTGTTTTAGCACAGCCGTTTATGAAACCTGTTTTTAAAACATCAGGACGTTCAGCGGTGGATGCAGTAGCCTCATTTGTCGGCAGTTATTCGGTTGGATTGCTGTTAACAAACCGTCTTTATATGGAAGGTCGCTACACAGCGAAGGAGGCCGTGATTATTGGAACAGGCTTCTCGACTGTATCTGTCACGTTTATGGTTGTCATTGCGAGTACGTTGGATATGATGCAGCATTGGAATGCGTTTTTCTGGGTGTCACTCGTTGTAACATTCTTGGTCACTGCGTTAACGGTACGCCTTTATCCGATTCGTTCCATGAAGGACGAATACTACGAGGGCGCGACGCCGATGCCAGAAAAGATAGTTAAAAAGGGGCGTTTTAAAGAAGCGTGGCGTCAAGCGATGGAGGCTGTTGATCAAAATCCGCCTATGACTAAAATTTTATGGGCGAATTTAAAGGATGGCTTCATCATGACGATGGGGGTTATGCCATCGATTTTATCGGTTGGTCTTTTAGGACTTGTGCTTGCAACATATACACCTATTTTTGATTGGCTTTCGTATATTTTTGTACCATTCACATATGTACTGCAAATTCCAGAACCATTTTTAGCGGCAAAAGCGCTGTCATTATCGTTAGCAGAAGTATTTTTACCGGCACTTGTTGTCACACAGGCAGCGCTTGTGACGAAATTTATTGTGGCAGTTGTATCAATTTCGGCAATTTTGTTCTTTTCGGCTGTCATACCACTTATTTTATCAACTGAAATTCCGGTGACATTGCGCCAAATTGTAACCATTTGGTTTGTGCGTGTCGTATTAACTTTAATCATCGTAACACCAATAGCATTTTTACTATTTTAAAGGAGCGTGTTTTTTATGGTAGTCAAAACAAATATTCGTGCACCACGTGGGAATGAATTATCTTGTAAAGGTTGGACACAAGAAGCTGCAATGCGTATGTTAATGAACAATCTAGATCCTGAAGTAGCAGAAAATCCAGATGAGCTTATCGTCTATGGTGGAATAGGTAAAGCGGCACGTAATTGGGAGAGTTATGAGCAAATTATCGCGTCATTAAAAGAATTAGAAAATGATGAAACACTTCTTATTCAATCAGGAAAGCCGGTAGCTGTATTCTGTACACATGAACATGCGCCGCGTGTATTAATTGCAAATTCTAATTTAGTACCGTCGTGGGCAAATTGGGAGCACTTCTATGAGTTAGAGGACCGTGATTTAATGATGTACGGTCAAATGACTGCTGGTAGCTGGATTTATATTGGTGCACAAGGCATTTTACAAGGAACATATTTATCATTTGTAGAGGCAGGTAAAAAAGTATTTGGTACAGCGGACTTACGCGGCAAATTCATCCTTACGGGTGGTATGGGTGGCATGAGTGGTGCACAGCCTTTAGCTGGGAAAATGGCTGGCGCTGTTATTTTAGTAGTCGAAGTGGAACGTGCTCGAATTGAACGTAAAATTAAAGAGGGCTACTGTGATTATCTTGTAGAGACAGTTGATGAAGCGATTGAATTAGTCAATAAACTACGTGACAAAAAAGAGCCAGCGTCGATTGGTCTTGTTGGCAACTGTGCAGATGTTAATCGTGAGCTATTGAACCGCGGAATTATCCCTGATTTTGTCACAGACCAAACATCTGCCCATGATCCGATCAATGGCTATGTTCCAAATGGCATGACGTTTGAGGAAGCGCTTGAACTACGTAAAAGTGATGTGAAAACGTATGAACAAAGAGCAAAAGAGACGATGGCTGAGCATGTTCGTACAATGCTTGAATTCCAACAAGCAGGTGCAGAAGTATTCGATTATGGTAATAATATTCGTGCGTATGCCAAAGAGATGGGTGTAACAAATGCCTTTGATTTCCCTGGTTTTGTTCCAGCGTATATTCGTCCTTTATTCTGTGAGGGGAAAGGACCATTCCGTTGGGCTGCACTTTCAGGTAATCCAGAGGACATCTATAAAACAGATGCACTAGCAAAAGAAATGTTTGCTGAAGATGAAGGTCTTGTGAATTGGATTGATATGGCGCAAAAGATGGTGAAATGGCAAGGGTTACCTGCGCGTATATGCTGGTTAGGCTATGGTGATCGTCACCGTTTTGCACTGAAGGTTAATGAAATGGTTGCCAATGGAGAGTTATCAGCACCGATTGTCTTTGGTCGAGATCATCTAGATTCTGGCTCTGTTGCATCACCAAATCGTGAAACAGAGGGCATGCTTGATGGTACTGATGCAGTATCAGATTGGCCAATTTTAAATGCACTTGTTAATACAGCAAGTGGTGCGAGCTGGGTAAGTGTCCATCACGGTGGTGGTGTAGGAATGGGTTATTCGCAACATGCTGGTCAAGTGCTAGTAGCGGATGGTTCTGAGCTAGCTGCTGAGAAGATTGCACGAGTGTTAATTTCGGATCCGGGAATGGGAGTTGTGCGTCACGCGGATGCGGGCTATGAAATTGCTATTAATACAGCGAAAAACAAAGGTGTGCATATACCAATGTTAAAGGATGATGCTAAGTGACTATTTTAATCAAGAATGCCAACGAAGTGATCACGTTAAAAAGTGCCGTACAAGGTCCGCGTACAAAGGAACAAATGCGTGACATTGCAATAGTGGAAAATGGTAGTGTTTTAATGGAGGGAAATAGCATTATAGCGGTAGGTTCACTTACACAGCTAAAAGCGGATTTCCCTGATCTTGTAAAGGTTGCTGAAGTTATTGAAGCCTCAGGTAAGATTGTAATGCCGGGTCTTGTCGATTGTCATACGCATTTAGTTCATGGAGGTACACGTGAGCAGGAATTTAATATGCGACTCAATGGTGCCACATACATGGAAATTATGAATGCGGGTGGCGGGATTCATGCTACAACAAAGCGGACACGAGAAACTAGCTTTGGTGATTTATATGTAAAAACGATGAATCATTTAGATGTGTTTTTGAAGCATGGTGTCACAACGGTTGAGGCAAAATCAGGCTATGGCTTGGATTGGGAAACTGAAAAGAAGCAGCTAGAAGTAACAAAGGAATTGCAAGCTACACATGACATTGATGTCGTTAGTACCTTTATGGGGGCGCATGCGGTGCCGCGTGACTATAAAGGACGTGAGGATGAATTTGTAGATCTAGTCATTCATGATATGCTACCGAAAGTAGCTGAGCTAAACCTTGCAGAATTCAATGATGTATTTTGTGAAAAAGGTGTATTTACGCCAGAGCAATCACGACGCATTTTAGAGGCAGGGAAAGCGTTGGGGTTAACACCGAAAATTCATGCAGATGAAATTGAGCCTTATGAGGGAGCGGAGCTTGCTGCAGAAGTAGGAGCCATTTCTGCGGAGCACTTATTAGTTGCTTCTGATGAAGGTATACAAAAAATGGCTGAAGCTGGAACGATTGCTGTGTTGCTACCTGGAACAGCATTCTTCTTACGTGCACCATTCGCGAGAGGACGCCTAATGATTGATGAAGGGGTACCTGTAGCTATTTCAACTGACTTTAACCCTGGCTCATCTCCAACGTTGAGTCTGCCATTTATTATGAATTTAGCTTGTATGCATATGGGGATGACACTGGAGGAAGTGTTAACGGCGACAACCGTTAATGCAGCATACGCAATTAATCGTGGACATCAAATTGGCTCCCTTGAAGCGGGCAAACAAGCTGACGTCATCATATTGGATGTTGCAAATTACAAGCAATTGCAATATTTCTATGGCATGAATCATACGAATACTGTCATTAAAAATGGGCGAGTTGTCGTACAGGGTGGAATTCTTTTGAAAAATCAATTAGTAAATTAAATAATAAAAAAGACATAAATAAGGCAGGAATGCTTTGTTTATGTTTTTTTTATGGAAAGTTGTTCTACTTATTCTTTTTATAAAAAGAGTTGAAATTGTTAACTGGAAAAGTTATCATGTTATTAAGTAGTAATTCTTGAATTGCAAATTACTGTTCCTGTAAAACATTGAATCAAAGGAGTTATCTTAAAATGACAAAATATCGTTCACAAGAAGAAGTTCTTGCGAATTATGATTCTTCTAACTATATAACACCTGATGGATATACATCAGATATTGCAATTTTTACAATAACATCCGAAAAAGTAGAGGAAAAAGCACCTCCGATGATGACGCTTAAAATCATGTTGATTAAACGGGTCGAAAAAGATCATGAAGGAAACCCGAATATCGAAGGTGGAAAATGGGCGCTTCCAGGTGGATTTGTAGATGCGACAAAAAGGGAAACTGCCTATATGGCTGCTAAAAGAGAATTGAAGGAGGAAACGAATGTAGATAGTTTACACATTAAGCACTTTGGTGTCTATGATGATATAGATCGTGATCCTCGAGGTTGGATGATTTCAAATGCCTTTTATGCAATCGTTCCGGAAGTATACATTGACCAGCGTCAAGCGAATGACGATGCGGCAGAAGTAGAACTTTTCGATATAAATGAAGTGTTCAAACTCGATTTAGCCTTTGATCATCGGAAAATTATTTCAGACGCTTTAGAATTTATTAAGAAAGATATGATACAAACAACAGTTGCTAAAAATTTTTTACCGGGAGAATTTACATTATCTGAACTACAAAGAGTTTTATTGACAGTGGGAGATGATCCGCGTATTGCAAATGATTCGGTGTTCTTTACAAAAGCGCCCAAGCTACCTTTTATTGAAAAAGTTTTAGATGAAGATGGGAAACCGAAGAAAACGAAAAGAAATTCATTTAGACCATCGCAATTATATTCTTTTAATGACTTCGAAATCGTAGAGTCAATTTATCATTAGGAAAGCATCAGTCTTTCCTAATTAATTTTCAATATACTAATTTGTAATTTATTAATTACTAATTAAATGAGAAATTGGAGTGATGGAAATATGTTAAAGCGTGCATTGATTAATATTGATTATACAGTGGATTTTGTAGCTCGAGATGGAGCCCTAACTTGCGGAAAACCGGGGCAACTATTGGAAGTGGTAAATACAAAATTAACAAAGGAATTTATGTCAAATGGTGATTTTATAGTTTTCGCTGTTGATGTTCATGAAAAAGAAGATAGCTATCACCCAGAAACAAAGCTTTTCCCTCCTCACAATATTCGAGGTACGAGGGGTAGAGAACTATATGGCTCTTTAAAAGAACTATATGAAGAAAATAAAGAATTAGATCATGTCTACTATTTGGATAAAACCAGATATTCTGCTTTTGCAGGTACGAATTTAGAGATTAAATTGCGTGAACGAGGCATTACCGAACTGCATTTAATCGGTGTATGTACGGATATTTGCGTTCTTCATACAGCGGTAGATGCCTATAATAAAGGATTTAACATTGTTATTCATAAAGATGCAGTAGCGTCTTTTAATCAAGCAGGGCATGAGTGGGCGTTAGGACATTTCGAGCATTCTCTCGGGGCTACTATTATGTAAACGGAGGAACAGGGTATGAAATATGCGGACGATAGCTACATGTTGCACACGGACTTATACCAAATAAATATGGTGGAAACGTACTGGAATGATGGTACACAAAATCGAACAGCGGTTTTTGAACTATACTTTCGACAACTTCCGTTCGGGAATGGCTATGCGATATTTGCAGGCTTAAAAAAGATAATGGAGTTTATCAAAAACTTTGGTTTTTCTAATAGTGATATTCAATATTTACGCGAGGAAGGAAAATACTCAGAGGAATTTCTTAAATACCTTCAAAATTTAAAATTTACAGGTACTATTTCTGCAATGAGGGAAGGTGAA
The DNA here is from genome assembly GCF_056322905.1 of Lysinibacillus sp. G1-3. Taxonomy (NCBI): domain Bacteria; kingdom Bacillati; phylum Bacillota; class Bacilli; order Caryophanales; family Bacillaceae; genus Lysinibacillus; species Lysinibacillus sp. G1-3. Next base: position 4,664 of record NZ_JBWHYQ010000019.1, on the reverse strand, counting down.
TTAGTATTTGCAAATGAACCTATTTTACGAATTGAAGCCCCTTTGGCAGAAGCTCAGTTAATGGAGACCCCTTTATTGAACATCGTTAATTTCCAAACTCTTATTGCAACGAAGGCTTCGCGCATTAAACAAGTGATTGGAAAGGATATCGCGATGGAATTTGGTACTCGTCGAGCGCATGAATTTGATGCAGCGATTTGGGGAACTCGTGCAGCTTATATTGGTGGATTTTCTGCAACTAGCAATGTCAGAGCTGGAAAATTATTTGGCATCCCTGTCTCAGGTACTCATGCACATGCCATGATACAGGCATATCGTGATGAATACACTGCATTTACAAAGTATGCAAATACGCATAGAGATTGCGTTTTCTTAGTAGATACGTATGATACGTTACGTTCGGGTGTCCCTAATGCAATTCGGGTCGCAATGGAGTTTGGAGATAAAATCAATTTTATAGGAATAAGGCTGGACAGTGGTGATTTAGCGTATCTGTCAAAAAAAGCAAGGGAAATGCTAGATGAAGCTGGCTTCACTGAAGCGAAAATTATAGCATCTAATGATCTGGACGAATACACGATTATCAATTTGAAGTCTCAAGGGGCTAAAATTGATACATGGGGAATCGGAACTAAGCTCATTACAGCGTACGATCAAGCAGCTCTTGGGGGCGTATACAAATTAGTATCTATTGAAGATGAAAACGGGGAAATGGTCGATACCATCAAAATTTCCGGAAATCCTGAAAAAGTAACGACTCCAGGCCGCAAACGTATTTATCGAATTATTAATACAGACAATGGTCATGCTGAAGGAGATTATATTGCATTGGACTACGAAAACCCGCAAGAGGAAAAACGCTTGAAAATGTTTCACCCTGTTCATACTTATATCAGTAAATTTGTAACGAATTTTACAGCGAAAGAATTACATCAAGACATTGTAGTAAATGGATCTATTCTTTACAAAGAACCAACACTTCAAGAAATTCAAGTATATGTAGAGGAGAATTTACATCTACTATGGAGTGAGTACAAACGAACAATGAATCCAGAAGAGTATCCGGTCGATTTAAGTCAAGCGTGCTGGGATAATAAAATGACAAGAATTAAAGAAATTAAAGAAAAAGTCACGAAGATGATGAATGGGAGAAACTAATAGAGAAGTGGAATGGGGGGTTAGGAAATGGCGAAAATAGGGATTTACGGATCATCATTTGATCCAATTACAAATGTTCACCTTTGGACTGCAAGTACAGTCGCACATCGTTGCAAATTAGATAAAGTGATTTTTTTACCTTGCTCAAACAAACGAAAAGACAAGGAGATAAAAACAAAGAATACGCATCGCTGGAATATGCTGCAGTTGGCTATTGCTAAGGATAAGCGTTTTATTGCAGATTCATATGAAATGGAGCAAGAGGGCTGGAATATTTACACGTATGATACGATGAAATATTTTAGAGAACAACACCCGAATGATGAAATTCATTTTATTATGGGGGCTGATTTATTAGTCGATATTGGTGCTGGGTTGTGGAAAAGGGGAGATGCATTAGTAGCTGAGAATAAATTTATTGTAATGGCAAGGCACGGAATAGATATGTTATCAACAATTAGTCGTTCTCCTATTTTGAGGAATCATGATGATGGAAGATTCCATTTAATTGATAAAGGGTTAGCGATGGAAATTAGCTCTACCTATATTCGAGAAGAATTTGCAATGGGCGGTGAACCAAGATACCTACTCCCTGACGCTTGTTATGACTATATTAAAGAGCATAATCTTTATCAAAAATAAATTTAGGTGTGGCTTATATATGATAGTGGAGTGCGGGATAACACCGCACTTGATTTTTTTGGATTATCATCAAAAGTGGAGGGCATTTTGTTAAATCGTGTGCTATTTATATAGGTTTGATCTTCGTTCTGTCTGGGCGACACTTTGGAGATTAGCGATAGAGGAGTGAAGGCTAAAACCATTACCTCCTGTGATAACGCCTTCGTGACCAACATCGGTGCTGTGGCCTCGCTTTCACGCAAAAAACATCTGTCTGCTCAACCGGCTCATCGGACGCCCCTAGCTGGAACGAAAATCAACCTCGCGTTATGTGACGCGACTTTTATTTCGAAAAGATGGTGAACTTTCTCATATTTAGTTCTTGGTAAGATATAATAAATTTAAGTGATAAAGCAAACATGCAAAGTGCTGGAATTACAAAGGGCTTTGCGTAATTACCCTCAATAAAACACAATGATCTAATGTTAGAAAGGAATTCTTAGATGTGCAGCTTACATTAACATTTCTTATTTTAGGAGCGACAATTTTTGCATTTGTGACTAATAAAGTACGAGCGGACCTCGTTGCGATTGTGTCACTTCTAGCATTTGTCATTACGGATATTTTAACACCCGCAGAAGCATTAGCTGGTTTTTCAAACTCTGTAGTTTTAATGATTGCAGGGCTGTTTGTCGTGGGCGCAGGTATTTTACGAACAGGGCTTGCAGGGATGGCGGGGCAATTACTGCTAAAGTGGTCAGGTAATAGTGAGTTGAAATTATTTGTATTATTGCTCATTATTGTAGGTTCTGTCGGTGCATTTATGAGTAATACAGGTACTGTAGCTTTGATGATGCCGATAGTTGTTAGTATTGCGATTAGTATGAAAGTAAGTCCGTCAAAATTTTTACTACCACTTTCTTATGTTGCAAGTCTTTCTGGGCTTATGACACTTATTGCTTCACCCACAAATCTTATCGTTAGTCAGTTATTGGTCGATCGTGATTACAATAAGCTAGGTTTTTTCGAAGTAACACCCATCGGTATTGTAGGGATGATTGTTGGTATTACTTATTTAATACTTGTGCGCAACATTCTTTTACCAAATGAAAAAAGTCGTACAGAAACAAAAGCTGATTATAGACTATCTCCGAAGAAAATTATTAAGCAATATGATTTAAACAATCGTTTGTTTAAAGTGTTTGTGCCAGAGGATTCGTCGATTATTGACGCGACATTAGCGGAATTAAAGCTTCCGGCCAAATATACGCTTTGTATGATGAAAATTCACCGACGATCTCAAGAAGGTATTAATTTTTTACCGGTGACATATCAGGAAATGGCTGGTCCGACAAGTGTGATCCATGCCAAAGATGAATTGTATGTCCAAGGTGAGGAAGAGAATATTCGTCGTTTTGCTTCTGATTATAGTCTGGAGATGCAGGAACTGGCTGAAGGAGAGGCTGATGAATTAGTATCGAAGCATCTTGGTATTGCTGAGGTATTATTAACACCGAATTCTAGCTTTATTAATAAGACCGTAAGCACCCTAGGCTTCCGAGAAAAATATAATCTTAATATAATTGGCATAAATCGTAGAGGTGGCTATAAGCTGCAAGATATGGTGACGCATAAATTAAAATTTGGAGATGCTATTTTAGTACAAGGTGCATGGGATGAAATTTTATTACTTGCAAGGGAAACACAGGATGTCGTTGTTGTCGGTCAGCCAAAGGAGCATGCTAGTGTAGCTGCAGCGACGGGGAAAGCCGGTATTGCAGGTGTCATTATGCTTTTAATGATTGTGCTAATGGCTTTTGAAATTTTCCCTGCTGTTATTTCCGTTATGATTGGTGCCGTATTGATGATATTAACAGGTTGTTTGCGTAATATGGAAGATGCATACAGCAATATGAACTTTGAAAGTATTGTACTTGTAGCTGCAATGCTTCCGATGGCGACTGCTTTGGAAAAAACAGGTGGTATGGCCATCTTATCTGATGGTATTATCAATGCGCTTGGAAACTATGGACCTTACGGAGTACTGATCGGAGTTTACATTTTAACTGCAGTCTTTGGTCAGTTCATTAGTAATACAGCCACTGCTGTATTGTTCGCACCGATTGCTATGAATGCTGCGATTGCGATGGAAGCAAGTCCAACGACATTTATGATTGCTGTTGCTGTAGCAGCAAGTATGGCGTTTGTTACTCCGATTGCTTCCCCAACTAATGCGCTAGTTATGACAGCTGGCGGTTATAAGTTTATGGACTTTGTGAAGATTGGAATACCACTACAGATTATTATGTTTATCGTTATGATGCTGGCAATTCCATTTTTCTTCCCATTTTAAAAACTCGGTTTCTATACCGAGTTTTTTATTTATTTTTTATGAAATCTATTAATTTTTTATTGATGGTTATGATAAAATTCTATTTTAGATACTAATAAAAAGTTAAATCAACTTGAGATGTAGAGTCTAGTGATAATTTTTTGTAAGTATATATATAGGAAGTTTCTCAATGAAATGAAAAAGTATAAAATTTTATTAGAAAAAGTGTTGACCTTTTTGAATCAAGAGTGTAATATTATACGAGTCGCTAAGATAACTTCTGAAAAACAATTAAATTAAATAAAATTAGTTGTTGACATCGAGTTTGTAGCGTGTTATTATATAAGAGTTGCTGCTGAAAAAACAGTAACGAAATGAACCTTGAAAACTGAACAAGCAAAACGTAATCAATAAAGTTTTTAGTAACTAACCTTGAGTTGGTGAACGAAACAAAATTTTGGACATCAAACATGATGCCAGCAAAACAATTTGAGCTAATCAAATTTCTTTTTATGGAGAGTTTGATCCTGGCTCAGGACGAACGCTGGCGGCG
>NZ_JBWHYQ010000018.1:0-123278 GCF_056322905.1 Lysinibacillus sp. G1-3 | reverse complement strand
TCATAACCCGAAGGTCGTTGGTTCAAATCCGGCCCCCGCAACCAAAATGGTCCCGTGGTGTAGCGGTTAACATGCCTGCCTGTCACGCAGGAGATCGCCGGTTCGATCCCGGTCGGGACCGCCATTTTTTTTTTTTGCCGGTGTAGCTCAGTTGGTAGAGCAACTGACTTGTAATCAGTAGGTCGTGGGTTCGACTCCTATCGCCGGCATCATCCCTCGGAGGGGTAGCGAAGAGGCTAAACGCGGCGGACTGTAAATCCGCTCCTTAGGGTTCGGCGGTTCGAATCCGTCCCCCTCCACCATTTTTAGGGGCATAGTTCAACGGTAGAATAGAGGTCTCCAAAACCTTTGGTGTGGGTTCGATTCCTACTGCCCCTGCCAGGTTTCTAGGTACTCGTTATCAAACACTGCTGTGATTATATATAGTGGCGATTGTGGCGAAGTGGTTAACGCACCGGATTGTGGTTCCGGCATTCGTGGGTTCGATTCCCATCAGTCGCCCCATTTTAATAATTGGGGTATAGCCAAGCGGTAAGGCAACGGATTTTGATTCCGTCATGCCTAGGTTCGAATCCTAGTACCCCAGCCATTCATTTTTTAATAGGAGCCATTAGCTCAGTTGGTAGAGCATCTGACTTTTAATCAGAGGGTCGAAGGTTCGAGTCCTTCATGGCTCATCAGTTTTTATAAATGCGCCCGTAGCTCAATTGGATAGAGCGTCTGACTACGGATCAGAAGGTTATGGGTTCGACTCCTGTCGGGCGCGCCAAATAAAGCCTAATAGTATCGGAATGTAGCTCAGCTTGGTAGAGCACTTGGTTTGGGACCAAGGGGTCGTAGGTTCGAATCCTGTCATTCCGACCATCTTTCCTAACAAGGGGCCTTAGCTCAGCTGGGAGAGCGCCTGCCTTGCACGCAGGAGGTCAGCGGTTCGATCCCGCTAGGCTCCACCATTTATATATTACGGAGGTATACCCAAGTCTGGCTGAAGGGATCGGTCTTGAAAACCGACAGGCGGGTAACACCGCGCGGGGGTTCGAATCCCTCTACCTCCTCCATATTTTTTTCGGGTCAGTAGCTCAGTTGGTAGAGCATTAGATTGAAGCTCTAAGTGTCGGCGGTTCGATTCCGTCCTGACCCACCATCTGCGGGTGTAGTTTAATGGTAAAACCTCAGCCTTCCAAGCTGATGTCGTGAGTTCGATTCTCATCACCCGCTCCAAAATAATGGGCCTATAGCTCAGCTGGTTAGAGCGCACGCCTGATAAGCGTGAGGTCGATGGTTCGAGTCCATTTAGGCCCACCATTATTCCGAAGTAGCTCAGTTGGTAGTAGCACCTGACTGTTAATCAGGTTGTCGCAGGTTCGAGTCCTGCCTTCGGAGCCACGGCCCCTTGGTCAAGTGGTTAAGACACCGCCCTTTCACGGCGGTAACACGGGTTCGAATCCCGTAGGGGTCATCAAGCATGTTGCACATTCGTGTAACATGCTTTTTTTATGCCAATTAAAAGCTAAAAAGGATCACCCTTTGTGTTAGGAAGTTTTATTTCGAATAGCCGTGTTATAACGTCTATTCCTAAGTATTGCGAAGGGCTTAATCATGATAAAAAAAATCGGTTTTGCAACTGAAGATATCTCTTGTATAACCAATTTCTACATACAAAAAGGCTTTGTCCTTTATAATCCCCTGAAATTCTCATAATAGCACTTGAAGCGAATGTGTCTATCTTTTCCCTAGTCCCAAAAAATGATAAGAAATATTGAACAAAGTATTTCATATATAAAATATGTATGTTTTTTTGCAGATTTTTTCGTGGTGATAATAGTTCCATTCCTCTAATATGAGGGTAGATGGAGGAGTTCGATATGAATTTACATGAAGTACAACGATTTTTAGAACTTTATCAAGTAGAGCAAGACGAGTCAAAAACATGGCTAGAAAATAAATTACAGTATATTAAAACAACTGGACAATATATACCGACAACGGAAGAACTAATCTTTGGTGCACGAGTGGCGTGGCGTAATAGTAATAAATGTATTGGTCGATTGTTTTGGCAATCGCTGCATGTTGTTGATGCCCGTGATCTTTCACATGAAGAGGATATCTTCAACGCTTTGCTTAAACATATTCAATACGCAACAAATGATGGGAAAATTCGCCCGACAATAACGATTTTTGCACCAGGGCGAGTTCGTATATGGAATCATCAGCTAATTCGCTATGCTGGCTATGAAACGGAATCTGGAATCGTTGGTGATCTGCATTCCGTTGCGTTTACAAAAGTATGTGAATCACTTGGCTGGCAGGGTGAGAGAACAGCATTTGATGTGCTTCCGCTTGTCGTACAGGTGGATGATAGAGAGCCACAAGTGTTTATAATCCCTGACGAATATGTACTAGAGGTACCGATTCGCCACCCAGAATCTTCTCAAGTAGAAAAGCTAGGATTAAAATGGTATGCAGTGCCGATTATTTCGAGCATGCGCTTCCAAATGGCAGGTATCGACTTTGAGGCAGCTCCATTCAATGGTTGGTATATGGGTACAGAAATTGGGGCACGTAATTTAGCAGATCATGATCGCTATAATATGCTACCCGCTATAGCAGAAATTTTTAACCTTGATACAACTAAACAGGCTTCTCTATGGCGTGACCGAGCATTAGTTGAGCTGAATATGGCCGTTCTACATTCTTTTAAAGAAGATGGTGTGAGCATTGTAGATCATCATACAGCTGCACAACAATTTAAATTGTTTGAGGAAGCAGAAGCAGCAGCAAATCGCGAAGTTACAGGCAATTGGACATGGTTGATTCCACCTCTTTCACCAGCTACAACCCATATTTATCACAAGCCTTATGTTAATGTTTACAATACACCGAACTATTTTTATCAGAAACCACCTTATTAATAGAGAAAGGCAGCTCACGTTAACTTTATTTCAGCGAGTGTCCAAACACTTGCTGAAATAAGATTATGAGCTACCTTTTTTAATTTACATATTCATTTTTAGAAGCTCTAAATGAACATAAGAAGAGTATGAATGCTACGACAACAAATAACCAACCAGTGATATCCCAGCCACCAAATATATCATGTAAATAACCAAATAAAATTGGACCGATTGCGGCTAATAAATATCCTAATGATTGTGCAAAACCTGATAAATCAGCTGCCTCAAAAGCGGTACGGGTACGTAATGTAAAGAACATCATCGCTAATGAGAATGAAGCTCCTCCGGCTAAGCCTAGTAGTACCATCCAAAGTATAGCGAGGTTCGTCCATTCCATTACTAGTCCGATAAAGCCAATTAAGTAAAATGCCGTAAACATGAATACGAGAGGTCGTTGAGATGTCATTTTACTAGCAATAATAGGCACAGCTAAGGCCATTGGGACTTGTGAAAATTGCATGATGGAAAACATCCATCCTGCACGATCTGCAGCTAATCCTTGTGCTATATATATTTCAGGAATCCAAGCAGCGGTTGTATAGAATAATAACGACTGAAATCCCATAGCTCCCGCTACTGCCCAAGTAACAGGTGATTTCCATAAAGGTGTACGTTCTTTCGTAGTTTTAACATTAGGCTCCGGCTTATTAAATTTCAACTGTGGAATCCAAATTAAAATGGTTAACGCCACAAGAACAAGTGCGACTGCCAGAGCACCTTGCCAGCCAATGGATGAATGGGCAACAGGATAGCTAACGCCAGCGCCAAGCCCAGCTGTCAAATTCATCGACATTGTGAAAAATGCCATAAGCAAACCTACGTGATAAGGAAACTTCAATTTAAGTAATCCTGGAATAAGTACGTTACCGAATGAAATGGCTATACCAATTAGCGCAGTGCCAAATACGAGCAAACTAGTTGTGCCGAGGGAGCGTAGTACAATCCCTAATGCCAAAAGAATAGTCGATAAAAATAATGTTAGTTCTAGCCCGATTTTACGTGCGACAATTGGTACAAAAGGTGAGATAATTGCAAAAGCTAGCAATGGGATTGTTGTTAGAAAGCCCGCTAATGCATAGGATATGCCGAGGTCTTCTCGGATAAAGGAAATAATAGGTCCAACAACTGTTAGTGGCATCCGTAATGTCGAGGCAATACAAATTACGCCGATCACTAGTAATAAGGTTGTACCTTTCCAGTTAATTTTCCTGCTAGGATAAGTATCGTTATGTTCACGAGTAGTCAAATAAATCCCCCCTGTTAGAACAATTATGATTGAACCACTATACCACTTTATCACAATAATAAAAATAGTTGAAAATTCACAAAATATAGAATGTTACTCGGGTTGTTGAAATGCCATATGTCATATGTTAGAATAATATTCATCATAAATTTAATAATATGCCTCATGTTTATATTGAGGTAGAGGTCGCGGTATTTAAGAGTATGCTAATGGAAATGACAAGCATTTAAGATATTAGTTGAAAGGAAATACTGCCGAAGTGTGAGGGGACTTGAAAACCTCATGCTGGGGCTGTCTCCGAAAGGAACAGAACTGTCACGTTTGGACAACGTGTTGAGCTATCATTTTGAAAGAACAGAGGATTCTTAGCCATCACTGCCGTTCATGTGATGGCATTTTTTTCGCCTCTTAAAAGGAAGGAAGCTAAATTGTGAGTGAAATAAAAGTCAATCAGCTCGGCCATAAAGCGCCAAAGTTGAAAAAAGAATTAAAAAGCCGTCACATTACAATGATTTCATTAGGCGGTACAATCGGTACAGGATTGTTTTTAGCTAGTGGTGGTGCCATTGCACAGGCAGGCCCTGGCGGTGCGCTTCTTGCTTATGCATTAATCGGTATTATGGTTTATTTTTTAATGACGAGCTTAGGCGAAATGGCAGCCTATATGCCATCATCGGGCTCATTTAGTACGTATGCTACAAAATTTGTGGATCCAGCTCTAGGTTTTGCACTTGGTTGGAACTATTGGTACAACTGGGCAATTACAATTGCGGCAGAAATTTCAGCTGTATCATTGATTATGAAATATTGGTTCCCAGATAGCTCTTCAGCACTTTGGACTGTTTTATTTATTGCTGTCGTTTTAACGTTCAATCTATTATCGGTAAAAAGCTATGGTGAAAGTGAATATTGGTTTGCCATGATAAAGGTTGTAACTGTAATCATTTTTATTATCATCAGTTTCTTAATGATATTTGGTATTTTAGGAGGAAATGCTCCGGTAGGCTTTACGAATTTCTTTATTAGTGATGGACCATTCCACGGTGGTTTCCTTGCTACATTTGGTATTTTCTTAGCTGCGGGATTCTCGTTCCAAGGAACAGAATTACTTGGAATAACAGCGGGTGAAACAGATGATCCTGGTAAAAATATTCCAAAAGCTGTTAAGTCGGTTTTCTGGCGAATTCTTTTATTCTATATTTTAGCGATCGGTGCAATTGGTCTGTTGATTCCGTTTACAGACGCACGTTTGCTATCTGAAGATATCGCTGTTTCACCGTTTACACTGGTGTTCGACCGTTTAGGAATTGCCTTTGCTGCATCATTGATGAATGCTATTATTCTAACGGCAATGCTGTCAGCAGGGAATTCAGGGCTGTACGCATCTTCTCGTATGCTTTGGCAATTAGCGGTAGATGGACATGCACCTAAATTTTTCGCAAAACTAAGCCGTCGAGGTATTCCAATTTACGCATTACTGGCGACTTTAGCTGTAGGTTCTCTAGCATTTTTAGCTTCATTCTTTGGTGATGGTGTTGTCTACATGTGGCTTCTAAATGCATCTGGGATGTCAGGCTTCATTGCTTGGCTAGGAATTGCATTTAGCCATTACCGTTTCCGTCGAGCGTTCGACGTACAGGGCTTAGATTCGAAATTGTTGCCGTATAAAGCAAAATTATTCCCATTCGGTCCGCTATTTGCCTTTACGGTTTGTATGATTGTTGTTATTGGACAAAACTACAATGCCTTTATGGGTGGTTCAGTAGATTGGTACGGAGTCCTTGTCTCGTATATCGGTATTCCACTGTTCTTACTGTTATGGCTTGGCTATAAAATTAAGCATAAAACAAAAATGCTTCCACTTGAGCAATGTGATTTAAAAGTAGATTAATAAATAATAAACTGTCCTGTGAGCCATAGAAAATGGCTTGCAGGGCAGTTTTTTTAGTTGAAAAATGAATTGGCAAGCTCAAACATACAATCTTGTCAGAGAAAAATTAAATCCTTTAAGCCCAAAACCCCGCATCCCCATAATAGTAATCATTGATCCGTTTTTATATTTTAGGATCTTCAGATAAAATTACTGGAGAAAATAAAAGTGGACTTTAGCTTTTCAGACCGCCCCTCCATTTTTGGTGCCCAACCTTAATATGGTAAACTGTTTTAGAATGAATAATCACCAAATTTTGGTTATGGCATTTGTTGAAACGTATATCGTTTATCTTCATTCAGTAGAAATAGCTGTACGTAAAAGCATAATAGGTGAGAACAAATAATCAGAGGAGGGGGAAAGATGATAGACTATCCATTTTTACAAAACAGATTGAAAAAAGAAAAGATAAATACCTTTTTAATTAATAGTCACGGTAAAACGATATTTCGATACTATAAAAACAAGAAACAACAACAGAAACTTCATAAAATTAATTCTTGTACAAAGGGTATTCTTTCAATTCTATTTGGCATTGCAATAGATCGTAAATATTTGGAATCTGTTCATATACCTGTCCATTCTTTTTTTCCTGAACTATTCGAACGACAAGATGACAAACGTAAAATGGATATGACAATATATCACCTTTTAACAATGACAGAAGGATTAGATTTCCCGGAATTCGGAGAATGGAATTGTTTTGCTCCTATGGTATTTCATTCTGATATAGTAAAATTTATAATAAATCGTCCGATGGTGCATCCAGTGGGTACGCATATGAATTATAACTCGGGTTGCTCCCATATACTATCTGCTATATTGCAGCAAGTTACGAGTATGAAAACAAAAGAATTTGCCAATCGTTATTTATTTCAACCATTAGGTATTCAAGAATATCAGTGGTACGAGGATAAGAAGAAAATTAGTAAAGGGGCAGATGGTCTTTTATTAAAGGCAGAAGATATGATGAAAGTGGGGCTCTTAGTTTTAAAGAAAGGCGTATATAACGAGAAAAGGATAGTTTCGGAGGATTGGATTAATCATTCGATAAAGCCGAATTTAATGACTTATGAAAAAATCGGTTATTACGGGATGCATTGGTGGGTAAATAAACAGAATGAAACTAAAGCTTTTTCGGAAGTTAATCACTATTTTTTTGCATTAGGCTTTGGGGGGCAATATATTTTTATTTGGCCAAAGGAAGAACTAGTTATTACTATCACAGGTGATTTGTATGAAACTAGTTTATTACCGCTTCAATTAATAAAGGATCACATCTTGAGATAATCGTTATGGTGATGAGCCAATAAAATGAAATTTTTACATTTTAGAATAGAGGTGCATGGAAGTGCAAAAGCGCATTTTACTAGTAGAAGATGATGAAGCCATTCGTGAAATGGTAGAAAGCTATTTAACGATGGAGGGATTCCTTGTCACCTCTGCAGTAAATGGAGAAGAAGCAGTACAAAATTGTTTAAACAATCCCTTTGATTTAGTAATCTTGGATATTATGATACCGAAGCTTAATGGATTAGAAGTTTTAAAGATTATACGAGAGCAAGCATCACTTCCAATTATCATCATGTCAGCGAAGGATAGTGATGTTGATAAAGCATTAGGGTTAGGATTAGGGGCAGATGATTATATTGCCAAGCCGTTTTCGATGCTGGAGTTTTCGGCACGTGTCAAAGCCGCAATTAGAAGAGCTACAAAATACTCCGGTCAAGTAGAGGATAAGGCAGATATAGTAGAGATAGACAACTTATCGATAGACCTTGTTAATTTTTCGGTTGAGAAGAATGGACAAAATGTAAAGCTCACGTCAAAGGAATTTGCTATTTTAACGCTATTCGTGACAAATCGTAATCGAGTTTTTACGAAGCAGCAAATTTATCAATTGATTTGGAATGATGCTTACTATGGAGATGAAAATATTATTAATGTACATATAAGAAGATTACGAGAAAAAATTGAAGACGATCCGTCCAACCCAAAGTATATTAAAACGCTTTGGGGGATCGGCTACAAATTTGAAGGGTAAACAGCATGATTATATGTCTATTGCTAATTATTGTATTACTCGTAGGAATTATTATTTTTCAGATGAAGGCAAAGAAACAACAAGGTGATGAGATTCAATACATGCATAAAAAGCTGCAAACAATCATTGATGAACAATCGAACGAAAAGATTTTAGTATCGACAGGTAATCAAGAATTACAGCAGCTACTAATCGCGATGAATGCATTGTTAGACCACAACCAAAAAGTGCAAGCAACACATCTGAAAATGGAAGAGTCTATGAAAAAAATGTTGGCCAATATTTCGCATGATCTTAAAACACCTTTAACTGTTGTGCTAGGTTATACGGAAATGCTGCAGCTACAGCCATCACTTAGTGACGAGGAGCGGCAGCGCTTGCTCACTGGCGTTCATTCGAAAACATTGGACGTATTAAAAATAATCCATACATTTTTTGATTTGGCAAAATTGGAGGCTGGAGATACAGATTACCCAATGACGAAAATTAACGTAAGTGAAATTTGCCGGAAAAACATTTTATCATTTTACGATATGGTCATGTCATTGGGGTTAGAGATTGATATAACAATACCGGAGATATCTGTATATGCACTTGGTAATGAGGAAGCATTAGATAGAGTTTTGAATAATTTATTGTCAAATGCGATTGCCTATGGGGCGGCAGGGAACATCCTTGGACTCACAGTAAGAACTGATGATACGAATATTTGTATTGATGTATGGGATCATGGTAAAGGGATTGACGAATATCATATCGATAATGTCTTTGAAAGAATGTATACGCTTGAGGATTCTAGAAATAAATCCTTCCAAGGGAGTGGACTTGGCTTAACGATTACAAAACGTCTTGTAGAATTAATGGATGGCTCCATCCAGCTTTCCAGTATTCCATATGAGAAGACCATTTTTACGATTTCACTAAAACGAATGATGTATTGAACAGCCGTGCTTGTAGAGCATTTAAAATGCTTTACAGGCTTTTCTTCTGCGCTTAAGAAATTTGTAAGAATCCATTAATAAATTAGAGAGTTTCATTTTTTATAATAAGGATAGTTAAATGTAAGGGAGAGATTTACATGACATATATTGTGAAGACAAATCAGCTTACGAAAGTGTTCGAGGGGAAAGAAGTCGTTTCTGCTGTTACTATGCATGTGAAAAAAGGAGAGATCTACGGTTTTTTAGGTCCTAATGGTGCCGGAAAAACAACAGTCATGAAAATGCTGACAAATCTTACGAAGCCAACGAGTGGAGATATTGAAATCTTTGGTGAGAAATTAAGTGACCGCTCATACGAAGTGCTGAAAAGGATGGGGACGATTATTGAATACCCAATTTTTTATGAAAATTTAACGGCAAAGGAAACTTTAGAATTACATTGCGAATATATGGGCTATTATGACAAGAAAGAAATTGCGCATGTTCTTGATTTAGTAAAACTAACAAACACGGAAAATAAACGTGTAAAAGACTTTTCCCTTGGAATGAAACAACGCTTGGGTATTGCACGTGCAATTATTACGAAGCCGGAACTACTTATTTTAGATGAACCGATTAATGGGCTAGATCCAGTCGGTATTAAAGAGCTTCGAGAGTTATTCAAGATGCTTTGTAAAGAGTATGGCATTACAATTATGATTTCTAGCCACATTTTGGGTGAAATTGAACAGTTGGCAGATACAGTTGGAGTTATTAAGGATGGGAGATTAATGAAGGAAGTATCTATGGACGCTGTCAATCGTAGTCAGTCAAACTATATAGAATTGATTGTTAATGATGGGAAAAAGGCTGCCTTTATTTTAGAAAGTAAATTAAATATTACTAATTTCAAACTAGTGGATGACAATTGTATTCGAATTTATGAATTGACGGCTTCGCAAAAGGTGCTATCTAAAACATTGATTGAGCATGATCTTGAAATTGAGGGCATTAGCAAAAAAACAAGCTCATTAGAGGATTATTTCTTGAAGTTAATCAATGGAGGTGTCACTAGTGCTTAATTTAATGCATTTAGAAATGAAAAAATATCATATTGGTTCATATATAAAACGAGCTGTCTTCGCAAATTTTGTAATACTAGCTGTTATATTTATGCTTATATTTATCACTAAAGTAGAAGGTGATGTAGATTTTAGAACTTATCAGACGGCATTAGGCATGATAGATTCATTTGTAAGAGCAGTATTTATTATTTTTGCTAGTGTGTTAATCGCCAAGTTTATTATTGGAGAATTTAAATATAAAACGATCACTGTAGCCTTTATGTACCCGATCAATAGAAAAAAACTAATTGCTTCAAAGCTAGCCATAGTTGTTCTTTTTACCTTTAGTGCAATTGTTTTATCTACTATATTTGTCACAGCCATTTTTTGTGCTGTTAGTGAGAGTTTTCAATTGCTCCCAGATACGTTATCGGTATCTATCATCATACAACGAATTCCCGCTGTGATCATGAATGCAGTTTCAGCATCATGCATCGCTTTAATACCATTGTATTTCGGTATGAGAAAATACTCTATTCCGGCAACGATTGTATCATCTATATTAATTGTATCAGTCGTATCATCAAATTCGGGTAGCTTCACCTTATATGATATTATTTTTATACCTATCACTTTAGCGATTATCGGTATAAGCGTGGCCTACTTATCATTTCGGAACATTGAGAAGATAGATATTTAAGGGTAAAAAAATAGCGCATTGTAGTAGGTGTGAAAATTGCTGAAACGTATGCCATATATTAGTTGATCTTCTTTACGACTGGGCGACTCCTTGGGGATTAGCGATAGAGGAACGAAGGCTAAAAGCATCACATCCTGTGATAACGCCTTCGTGACCGTCTCGACGCCCCCAGGAAGCTCTGCTCTGCGCGAAAGCGAAGCGTCAGCGGCAAAGCGCCCAGTCGGAACGGAAATCAATCACACGTAATGGAGTAAGTCTTTTACATGTAGAAATGCCAGCCACAAAACCAAATTTGAGGTTTTGTGGCTGGCATTTTTTTAACCAAATATTGTTTGCCATAATAAATAAACATTTAAAGTAACTACAATCACCACGACGATCCATCCTAATATAGTTGTAATACGATGGTTGACTAGGCTTCCCATGATGTCACGCTTACTTGTAAACAGTACAAGTGGTACAAGAGCAAATGCGATGCCAAAGGATAGAATAACCTGACTTAGGACAAGCGCATAAGTCGCATTCACACCGGATGCAATGATAACTAGAGGCGGTAACATTGTAACAGCTCGGCGTAAATAGAGCGGTATTTTTTTTCTAATAAAGCCCTGCATCACAACGTCACCTGCAAGTGTACCGACTGAAGAACTAGCAAGACCTGCAATGAGAAGGCCAAGACCAAAGGACACTGCCGCCATTGGACCAAGCGCCTCTTTTAAACCGTTATAAGCGATATCTAAATCTTCAACTACTACGCCTTGTGTATGGAATACTGCCGCAGCAATAACAAGCATACTCATATTGATGGCACCGGCAATAATCATCGCAATAATAATATCAATAAACTCAAAACGGAAAATCCGTTTCTTCTCTTTATCATTTCGGCCAACGATGCGATTTTGGGTTAACGAAGAATGCAAGTAAATAGCGTGTGGCATGACAGTTGCCCCTAAAATACCCGTTGCGAGTAAAATAGAATCTACGCCCTCAAAGCGCGGTGTGAACATGCCCATTGTTGCTTCGCCCCAATTTGGCTGTGCTAAAAATGTTTGGAATGCAAATGCTAATACGACGATAAGCACCATGCCGGAAATGCCTGCTTCAAATGCTCTAAAGCCTCTGCGTTGTAATTCTAAAATAGCAAATGAGCCAACTGCTGTAATAAGCGCTGCAGGCAGCATTGGAATATTGAATAACAAGTATAGCCCTAATGCAGCACCAATAAATTCAGCAAGGTCTGTTGCAATAATGACCAATTCAGCCTGGATCCATAAAAAGATAGACGTTTTTTTAGAAAAATGTTCACGTGATACTTCGGGTAAATTTTTACCTGTAGCAATACCAAGCTTTGCTGACAAGGATTGAATTAACACTGCCATTAAATTAGAAAAAGCGATTACCCAAAGCAATAAATAGCCATATTGTGAACCTGCTGTAATATTTGTTGCGAAGTTGCCTGGATCAATATAGGCAACTGCTGCGATGAAGGCCGGACCAAGAAACGGTAAGATTCGTCGCCAACCTGTTATATCTCCATCTAAAACTGCCTCAGCAGACGATTTTGTCATTCGTTTGTAAACCATGTTGTTCCCTCATTTCAAAAAGTATCATCAATGAAATAAAGTTTCCTAGAGGAAAACGATATACTACTATTCTATAGCTTTAGGAAAAAAATGTGAAGATTTTTGCCCATTATTATTTTTTGCTCAGTAATGTAGTTAAAGTATGCACAAATTAAATATGGAGTATTAAAAAATGTGTCACTCGACATGGTTTTAGGATGTGGATTTTTAAACTTGGAAGACTGCTGTGCTCAGGTCGTGTTTGTTGTCGAGCTTAATTTATTGTTCTTCTCATCATTTTCTAATTAGACTTCCACCCTTAGTATCGTTTACGATGAAAAGAAAATGATGAGGACTGATTCGACATGACCAATCGAATTTTAATAATAGAGGATGAAGAGAATATCGCAAGAGTTCTACAGTTAGAGCTTCAATTTGAGGGTTATAAAGCTGATATGGCACATACAGGGACAGATGGTTTGCTTAAATATCGTGAGCAACAATGGGATTTAATCTTACTGGATGTGATGTTACCCGAGATGAGCGGGATTGATGTACTAAAACGGATTCGTGCAACAGAATCACAGACACCTGTAATTATGCTAACTGCAAAGAGTGAAGTGGAAGATAAGGTAAAGGGGCTGGATCTTGGAGCAAATGATTATATAACGAAGCCGTTTGATATTGAAGAATTACTTGCTCGCATTCGGACTGCTTTAAGATTCTCTCAAAAAGGAAATCTACAACAAGCCGAGCCGACATTTGGGCAATTGTCTATTAATGAACAGACACGCGAGGTAATTTATTATGGAAAAGAACTTCAATTGACACCTCGTGAATTTGATTTGCTTTTATATTTACTAAAGCATCCAAAGCAAGTACTGGCTAGGGAGCAAATTTTAGAGGCTGTATGGGGTTATGACTATTACGGTGATACGAATGTTGTGGATGTTTATATCCGCTATGTACGACAAAAGCTTGAAGCTGCTAACGATACACCAATTATCCAAACGGTGCGTGGTGTAGGGTATGTGCTAAAGGAGCACAAACATGAGACTTAAAACAAAAATTCATCTGCTAACAACATTATTAATGCTCGTTTTATTAGTAGCTACAAATAGTGGTATTTACTTTTTGTATGAGAAGTTTGCTTATAATACCGAATATAAACAGCTCCAAGCACGAGCAAATGAACTAAGCTCGACATTAAGTCAGTTAAACGAGCAAACCGACTTACAGCAAGTCTTAAGAGCTTATATGCCAACAGATGGCGCAGTCTATATTGATGATGGACAGAACTTAAAAATGAAAGTTCAGGCTACGCTAGAGATGCCTGATGTTCCGTACATTACCTTTACAATGCCGGCTATTTGGATGGACGGAACCGTTGTCCAAATAAAATTAAAACAGTCAATGGAAGAAGTGGCGAGCACATTAGGTTTGCTAAAAGCGATATTGGTGGTCGTATCAATCGTTGCGACAATACCTATATTTTTAGCGAGTTTAGCGCTTGGTCGCCTTATTTTATTGCCACTCGATCGTTTAAATGAAACGATGCTTAAAAGTGCTACGACGGGTAAGTATGAAAAAATTGAAATACCCGATCAGGGTGGGGACGAGTTAACAAACATTCATCGTACTTTTAACATGATGATGGAGAAGCTTGAGCAGCATTATCAAAAGCAACAGCAATTTGTATCGAATGCTTCCCATGAATTAAAAACGCCCATTACTGTAATTGAAAGCTATGCAAAATTGCTAGTACGTAGAGGCTTTGAAAATAAAGAGGTAGCACAGGAATCACTACAAGCCATTGTGAATGAATCAGCGCGTATGCATGAAATGGTGTTGCAATTACTTGAGCTAGCCAAAAATAACGAGCATTTTGAAGTACATTGCATGCAGATAGAGCTTAACCCCTTTTTAAAGAAGATTGCTTTACAAATGCAACAAGCTTATCATCGCTCATTCATTGTCGAGGATAAAATGCCAAATGCTATTTATAGTGACGAAAAAATGTTGAGGCAACTGCTGTTCATTTTACTTGATAATGCCCGTAAATATAGTGAGGATGAAGTCCTCATACACGCTAAAGAAACTACTACTCATGTTCTTATTACGATTCAAGATTTTGGAGCGGGGATTCCAAATGAGCATATTACCCATTTATTTGAACGTTTTTATCGTGTGAATGAGGACCGTAATCGTAAAACTGGAGGGTCTGGCTTAGGGTTGGCTATTGCTCATGAGCTTGCAGGGCAATTGGGCATTGCGATCGATGTTGAAAGTACACTTGGTGAGGGCTCAAGCTTTACATTACGAGTACCAAAGGAGGGGCAACAATGAAAAAATGGCTATCGATAATTGTTGCCATCATCATTCTTTGTAGTGTAACACTATGGTATGCTCAAAATCGCTTTTTTCATGCCGAGCCTCTAAGTGAAGCAGAGGCCATTGACCATATTGAAACAATCTACAACGGTCATGTAACAAAGGCTAAAAAGCAAGGAAACGACTATGAAATAATATTTACGCGAGATAGAGCCACTTACACAGCGATACTAAATCCTACTACTCAACAAATTAAAGCGTTAAAACTGATGGAGGCAGAAAGTAAATTATTGTTAACAGAATCGCAAATACGTCAATTTGTTAAAAAAGAATATGGGCGTGTAGAAAGTGTTAAGTTAACAGACCGTGTTTACACCGTAAGAGTTGAAAAAGAGGATAGGCAAAAAGAGTTGGCCCTCGATGCTTTTACAGGTGAGGTGTTATCTGAAAAAAATGTTCAACCAATTGAGCGACCTGAAGAAGAAAAAATTATTTCTGAACCGCAAGCAATAAAGATTGCCCTCCAACAACTAAATGGAGAAGTGGATTCAGTTGATTATGAGGAAACAGCGGATGGTGGCTACTATTTAGTTGAAATTGAAACGAAAGATGACGAAGCTGTTTTTCAAATACATGCAGTCTCGGGAAAAGTTATGTCCGTTACTTGGGATGACGATCATTAAGGCCTTCTCATGAAATTCTAATGTTTCTCTTATCGTCCTTTCATCTTTGCTTGATAAACTAAAAATAGTTAAAGCGAAACTTCGTTCAGAGGGGCTTTCTTCATCTTCGAAGATAAGGGGAACACAAGCTATTACACCATGGTGCAGCTTGTGTGACCAACATCTGTTGCTCTGAACCAACCGGACATTTACTGGATCTTACTTCCAGTTATGTGCGGGATAAAACAAAGGAGAGATGGACATATGAACATGAAAAAAATGATTTTAATCCCAGCGTTAGTCGGTGCACTTGGTGTTGGGGCTGTTATTGGCTCAACAACATTATTAACAGGTAATGCTCAAGAGAAGAAGATCATAACAATGCAGGAAATTGAGAAAAAGGCGCTAGCGGTCGTCAATGGAACGGTAGCTGATATTGAGTTAGACCAGAATCGTTATCGTTCTGTCTATGAGGTAGAAGTTCATACAGATACAGAAGAATATGACTTGATATTTGATGCCTATACAGGGAAGCTGCTAAAGCAAAAGAAGGAACGCCGAGATGACGATGATCTGGATGTTCATGTAACTGCTGCCACTCCAACAACTAAAATCACAAAAGAGCAGGCTATTGAAAAGGCATTAACGAAAGCAAATGGCACAGTGACTAAAATTAAGCTTGATGAAGGTATTTATGAAATCGAAATTAAAAATGGTCAGTATGAATACGAAGTTGATGTTGATGCATCTACAGGAGAAATTGTAAGCTTCGAACAAGATAAGGAAGACTAATATGCTAAAGCTATCTTAAAAGTAGAGGAATACTTTTAAGATAGCTTTTTATGTTATTGCTATTACGAGCGGCACAATGTAGGTAATTAAACTATCGATATGTCTATGTTTTTAACACCTGACGATGAAATATTTTCTTCTTTACTTTTTTTAATTACAGGCGTAATATGACATCATTATAAAAGTTTCAAATTTCTAAATCGCTGAAGCAATTAGACGCGGGGGAACCAATTTTTACGGATTACATAAGTAATCCTTGGGGTGAATCTCTTCATTTTTGAAGGGTAGGGCTACTCAGGCCCGAATCCGACAGCTAACCTCGTAAGCGTTAAGAGCAGAAAAGTGGAGCTTGGCAGACGAATGAGCGTCTACAAGTCTTGTTTAGTGATGACTTGTAGGCTTTTTTTGTCTTCATTCTAAAAATGAAACAAGGCCCCAGTGAACGGCACAAAACCGATTATGCTAAAGTGTAATCGATTTAGAAATGCGAAACACATTCTATGAAACTAGAAGGTGTTGAATATGAAATCCTCATTAAAGCGTTATATTATCGGTAAACCATTGAGATCTGAAGCGTTAGGAGAACAAAAGCTTAGTAAAACAAAAGCACTAGCCATACTATCGTCCGATGCGTTGTCATCAGTGGCGTATGGACCTGAGCAAATTTTAATCGTACTTATGGCAGTAAGTACTGTTGCCTTTTGGTACTCTCTACCGATTGCTGCTGGGGTAGTTGTGTTACTGACTGCACTTATTTTCTCGTATCGTCAGGTTATTTTCGCGTATCCACATGGTGGTGGTGCTTATGTAGTTTCTCGGGAAAATTTAGGTGTTAATGCTGGTCTAGTCGCTGGTGGGTCATTGCTTGTCGATTATATTTTAACAGTTGCGGTAAGTGTATCGGCTGGAACGGATGCCATTACTTCGGCTTTTCCAAGTTTACATCCCTATAATGTGATAATCGCTGTGTTTTTTGTTATCTGTTTAACGCTTTTGAACCTACGTGGTGTCACAGAATCTGCATCCATTTTAGCGTATCCCGTTTATTTGTTTGTAGTAGTGATGCTGGTGTTAATCGGAGTAGGGATTTTTAACGTAATGACAGGGCAAGTTCCAGCAGAGTTGCATCCGAAGGTCGGTACACCAGTTGCGGGTATCAGTCTATTTATATTATTAAAGGCATTTGCATCCGGAAGTTCAGCTTTGACTGGTGTTGAAGCAATCTCGAATGCTATTCCTAATTTTAGAGACCCAGCGCCGAAAAATGCGTCTAAAACATTATTAGCTATGGGTGGTATTTTAGCAGTTTTATTTATTGGTATTGTGAGCTTAGCTTATTTTTATGGAGTTGCTCCCAATGCGAAAGAAACGGTTGTTTCGCAAATTGCCGAGGCAAGTGTAGGTCGTCATATCTTTTATTATATAGTGCAAGGAACAACAGCAATGATATTAGTACTTGCTGCGAATACGGGTTATTCAGCGTTTCCTTTATTAGCTGTCAATTTATCGAAGGACGGCTTTATCCCAAGAATATTCCAGATTCGTGGGGATCGACTTGGTTATTCAAATGGCATCATAATGCTTGGCTTAGCGGCCATTGTTTTAATCATTTTATTTGATGGAACAACAGAGCATTTGATTCCACTTTATGCAGTTGGTGTTTTTATTCCGTTTACTTTAGCGCAGGCTGGAATGATGCGAAAATGGTGGCGTGAAAAGCCAAAAGGTTGGGTGGGCAAATTTTCAATCAATACGATTGGAGCGGTCATTTCCTTCGTTGTAGCGATGATGTTTTTTGTGACAAAATTGCCTCAAGTGTGGCCAGTGTTTATCTTTTTACCAATTATTATTTGGACGTTTCACCGGATTAAGCAGCATTACCAAACAGTTGGTGAACAACTAAGATTAGATCATGAGGAATTACCGAATGTAGAGGGGAATGTCTTCATTGTACCTGTCGCTGGTATTACGAAAGTAGTCGAAAACACATTGCATTACGTGCAGTCATTAAATGTTGATAAAGTTATTGCCTTTTATGTTGCATTCGATCAAGCGGATGCAAAAGCGTTTGAAGAGAAGTGGAAAGCTTGGCAGCCAAATGTACGGCTTGTCACGTACTATTCACCATATCGAAGTATTACACAGCCGTTAATGAAATTTATTGATAAAGTTGAACATCAATGTGCGAAAACAGGCCATCAAGTAACAGTCATCATTCCACAGTTTTTACCGAAAAAAGGATGGCATCATATGTTACACAATCAATCGAGTCTATTAATTCGCACGTCGCTGTTATTTCACAAAAATATCGTTATTATGACTGTGCCCTTCCATTTATCAAAATAATGACTAGCAAGCTCGAAAATTGTCTGATATAATCATTACGTTGATTGTAAAACACGAACGTTTGCAATTGAAAGTTAGTAAAATAATAGTAAATTCCGAAAAAACAGACTTTATTCAGTGTAAGATACAAGCACATACCGAATAAAGTGCCATTTTTGGAAATAATACCAAGGTATAATTGAATAATATTTCACTCATATAATAGCGAGAATATGGCTCGCAAGTCTCTACCGATTTTCCGTAAAAAAATCGACTATGGGTAGCAATGCTTTAGAAGACTTTATTTAAGATGTTTTCTATTCGTTTCGACGTTTTTACGCTGAATGCTTTGCTCCACTCGTAGATGACTGGAATCAAAGTATTCAGCGTTTTTTGTTATTTGGAATGAGTATTTCTTCTATAATAACGCCTTTGTGACAATGGCATCGTGTTACTGACACTGCGTTAGCACGGCGCTTTCGGTTATTTGCTCATAAAAATTTATTACTATAAGAAAGAAGGATATAAGGGAAATGAAGTTATTACACGACAAAATTGTGCAAGAAGGTAAAGTTCTGTCTTCATCTGTATTAAAAGTAGACTCGTTTTTAAACCACCAAATTGACCCAATGCTTATGAAAGAAATTGGTCATGAGTTTGCGACTCGATTCTCTGATCAAGTGATTACAAAAATATTAACGATCGAATCTTCAGGTATCGCACCATCTGTTATGCTAGGGCTTGAAATCGGTGCTCCTGTAGTGTTTGCACGTAAACGTAAATCATTAACACTATCAGATAATCTTTATAATTCAAAAGTACATTCTTTCACAAAAAATGAAACAAATGATATTTCAGTATCACGTAGTTTCTTAAATGAAGATGATAACATTCTAATCGTTGACGATTTCTTAGCGAATGGCGAGGCTGTTAAAGGTTTGCTTGATATCGCCGCACAAGCTGGTGCAAATGTTGTGGGCGTAGGTATTGTTATTGAAAAAGGCTTCCAAGACGGTGGGAAATTATTACGCCAGCAAGGGGTTCGCGTGGAATCATTAGCAATTGTAGATTCTCTTGAGGATGGCAAAGTAACATTTGCTCCGGAGGCTAATGCGTAATGAATACCGTTAAATCGACGACGCTAGCTATTCAACATTTACTTGCGATGTATGCAGGTGCCATTTTAGTGCCACTGATTATCGGTGGGGCAATTGGCTTTGATTCAACACAAATGACGTATTTAGTAGCGATTGACATTATGATGTGTGGGGTCGCAACGCTTTTACAAGTGTATTCAGGTAAATTTATCGGTATTGGTTTGCCGGTAGTATTAGGCTGTACATTTACAGCGGTTAGTCCGATTATTGCAATTGGTACTAATCCTGAACAAGGTATTACTGATATTTATGGATCTATTATTGCATCAGGTGTAATCATCATGATTATTGCAGGCTTTTTTGGTAAGTTAGTAAAGTTCTTCCCGCCAGTTGTTACAGGCTCGGTCGTGTCGATTATCGGTATCTCTTTATTACCAGTAGCTTTAAATAATATGGCAGGTGGACAAGGTGCAGAAGATTTTGCATCGGGTTCGAATGTAACTTTAGCGTTTATTACATTAGTCATTATTTTAGTCGTTTATCGTTTTTCTACGGGCTTCATTCGTGCAGTTTCCATTTTAGTTGGATTAGTTGCGGGGACAATCCTAGGCGTATTTATGGATATGGTTGATTTTAGCCCAGTTTCAGATGCTGACGTATTACACATGGTGCAGCCATTTTACTTCGGGATGCCAACATTTAATGCATCTGCGATTATTACAATGACGCTTGTAGGAATGGTTTCTTTAGTAGAATCAACAGGGGTTTATTTTGCACTAAGTGATATTTGTAAGAAAAAATTAGATTCAAAAGATTTAGCACGTGGGTATCGTTCTGAAGGTTTTGCTTCTGTGATCGGCGGTATTTTCAACGCTTTCCCATATACAACGTTCTCACAAAACGTGGGACTTACGCGTATGTCAGGCGTCAAAGATCGTAAAGTCATTTACATTACAGGTGGTTTACTAGTAGCACTTGGCTTCTTACCAAAAATTGCAGCATTAACAACGATCATTCCAACACCAGTACTTGGTGCGGCAATGCTTGCGATGTTCGGTATGGTTATTACGCAAGGTATGGGCATGCTAGTACCTGTTATGAATGAATCAGCGGAAAACGCCATGATTGCTGCTATTGCAGTCAGCTTAGGTGTCGGCGTATCGGTTGTTCCGGGAATTTTCGAATCGCTGCCAGAAAGCGTTTCTCTTCTAACATCTAACGGTATCGTCTGTGGTTCTGTCACAGCGATTATTCTTAATATTTTATTCAACATGATTGGGCCAAAGCATAAGGAAGACCCGATGCATGGGGAAGTTTAAAATTTAATAACATACATCTAAATACCCTACGTATTTCGATGAAAAGAACGTTGTCACCTCCATTTATCTATTGATGTAGATTAAAGGAGGTGACATTTTTTTATGCGGAAACAAGGCTGTTTCTACAGCAAGACTTCTTCATGGAACAAGTCACCCCTGATGGAATTGCTTTTTAGCTGTAAAAACAGTAAATACAATATTTGTAACGAAGAAATATATAAAACTAAAAATGCTCAACAGTATAAGCGTGGCTGCCTCTAAATTAAAATCATCCGCTGTATTAAACTCATCACCTGTGCCTAAAGAAAAAATGGTTAATAATACAATGTATGGTAAAACGATTAAAGTACTTAAACATAACGCAATGGCATTGACCACTAGAATCGAGGTTTTCCACATTTTAATATTATTCAACGTTTTCTTTGATAAGAAAATAATATTAATTATATATAACAGTGTTACTAAGGTAAAAGGTAATATACATATTAATAAGTAGAATGACATTCCAAGCACCTCGCTCTTAAACTATTTTATTTGATTTCAATTAACTAGCTTAGTGTAATTTTACACCATTTATGTCGTTTGTCAATGCACTGTCTTTTAAACTGCCTTTTTATGACATACAGTATAATAGAAGGGGATTTAAATGAATGCGTTTTTAATTGGAAGCAAAAAAGGATTTATCCGGATAGAAATCATTGAGGTTTTTGGATTTCCGAATGAAACTAGTTATTTGGGTGGGTACGAAGTTAAAGGGAAAATTGATATAAAAAGTGTTAACTATTTTGTAAAAGACGCAGAATTATGGTTTTCAACTGGTCAGATCTAATCGATTGGGGCAGATTACTATAGAAGGGTATTTCCAAGAGTTTTTTAGTGAAGAAAATAAACTGCATTTTGAATTTGAAAGTGAACAAAGCTATTTGTTATCTTCGTTTGAAGAATTAAGAAAGATAGTTTCCCATTATGGCGGTTTAGAAGGTAAAAGGAGATAGTGGTGTCTTATTGTACGTACAGGGGCGAAAAACTGTGGTAAAAATTGGTTGTTGAAATACAGATGGATGTGGAATAATATGAACCATATGGAAAGGATGGTTATAAATGAATTTAAAAACTGCTAAAGAAGTTATTGAAGAACTACAAGTAACCATGGAGTCACATATGTCTTCAGAAGAAAAAATGAAATTGGAAGTTTGGTTAAAAGAGTATTACATAGATGAACTAATAAAGAAGAAAGTACCGATGAATTCGGATTGCTAGTCATGTAAATGAGGCACTTCTTTTTCGGAGTTGTCCTTTTGGTTCTGTCACGCGATTATCCGCAACATTTTGTTCAACATGATTGGGCAAAGCATAAGGAAGACCTGATGAATAGGAAAGCATAAAGGTTTTCAATAAAAAACAAGATGTCATCTACTTCTATAGTAGGTGGCATTTTTTATGAGACTAGATGTTTAATTTTTAATTAGTAGGGAATCTATAAAATAGAAACATATCACTAGAATGTAATTCGGTATATCGACATACATTTATAGATATAAAACTACTTTTTGAAAGGTCTCTTACAAAATGCAAAGTATATTTTTGATTGTATTACTTCAATTAGTTTATGTGCCTTTTTTAACGTTACGTACAATATTTTTAGTGAAGAACATTACGTTCCTTGCTGCCATATTCGGTATGCTGGAAATGTTAGTGTATGTATTCGGCCTTTCTCTTGTCTTTAATGGAGACCAAAGTATTTTAGCGATGGTTGTTTATGCCGCTGGTTTTGGTTTAGGTATTTTTCTAGGTGCTAAAATTGAGCGGAAGCTGGCGATTGGCTATGTCTATGCGACAATCAATACGCAAAGTAAGAACGAAGAGCTCGTGAATTTTCTCCGTAATGAAGGCTTTGCTGTGACGATTTATATTGGTGAAGGTAGAGATAGTAATCGCTATAAATATGAAATATTAACAAAGAGAAATCGTGAGACAGAATTGTTCCAAATTGTGGAGCATTATGAACCAAATGCTTTTATTATTTCTTATGAGCCAAAATCATTTAAAGGTGGATTTTTACTGAAACGAATGAAGGCAAAAAATAAATAGTCTTTTCCAAGCTCTCTGTGTATATGCAGAAGGGCTTTTTTTGGTTCATCACCAAAAGTTGTGGATGACTTTGTTAAAACGTCTATTAGGTAAATAAGTGGATCTTCGTTACGACTGGGCGACTCCTTGGGGATCAGTAATAGAGGAACGAAGGCTAAATGCATCACGTCCTGTGATAATGCCTTCGTGACCAACAACAAATGTTTTCTGCGCGAAAGCGAAGCGACAGCGGCAAACGTTTTATCTGCGCGAAAGCGGCAAGTCGGAACGGAAATCAACCACACGTTTTGGTGACGATCCATTTTTTGTATTCACACAATTTATAGAGGAATTTAGCGACTGGGCTCGATAAAAAATATTAATATGATTACACCGACTGACGTGAACAATAACATGTTCAAATCGATTCTTTCATACTATAAAAACATGCAAGTCTCGAAGGGGTGTTGTATGTATTTTTTTACGAAAGGCTTAGTCATTCTTATAGGAAGTGTCGCGATATCATTAGGGATTAATCTATTCTTAACGCCTTATCAAATTTTAGATGGGGGTGTTGTAGGGATAGCGCTTATTTTACATTATTTATATAACCTTAAAATAGGTTTAATGATTATCATTATTAGCATCCCTATTTTTATTATTTCTTGGTATAAATATAGAGCGTATTTTTACAATAGTATACATGGATTATTAGCATCTTCTCTTAGTATTGATTTGCTAAAATCTGTTCGGAATTTTATTCAAGTAGATGCCCTCTATAGCGCCATTTTTGGAGGGGTACTTATGGGTTTTGGTGTAGGTTTGATGCTTAGATTTCAGACAAGCACTGGTGGTACAGATTTGATTGCACAATTTTTAAGTGAAAAGACTGGAGTTAACGTCGGAATCCTTATTTTTATAATCGATTCCATAGTCATTGTCGTAGGGGGACTGCTTTTATCTACTAGTACATTATGGCTTTCCATTATTACAATTTTAGTCGTAGGGATTACTACAAGTATCATGACTAGTCGTGTTTAATAAAAAAATAGCTTCAGTAGCACTGAAACTATTTTGAAATTCGTTATCGTGAGCTCTTCATCATTCGTTTTTTCGGATGAGCAGGCTTTACTTCTGCTATTAATATGGCGAGTAAAATCATGACAGCCCCTATGACCATACGGCTTGTTAATACCTCATGTAAGAATATAACGGATAGCACCATGCCGAAGAAGGATTCTGTAGATAGGATAATAGCTGCCTTTGTAGCAGACGTATATTGATTCGCCACATTTTGAAAAAGATAGGCAAGAGTCGTTGAAAAAATGGCTAAATAAATAATCGAATAAATGGCTTCTTTTTCAAGAGTAGTTGGGATATCGCCTAGACCGACAATGACCAAAACACCTAAAAATGATGCTGTGAGAAATTGGATGATCGTCAGGGCAATGGCATCTTCTTTTTGGACAAATAGGTTTGTACAAAAAATATCAAAGGCAAAGGCGACAGCGCAAGCTAAGGAAAGCGCATCTCCGATATTCATTGTTAGTGAGCCTTGTAGAGATAGAAAACCGATACCGACAATAGCTATTATTGAACCGATAATTTCATAGCCATCTATACGACGCTTGTAAACCGCAAACGCAATTAATGGAACAATAATGACATTGACAGCAGTTAAAAATGCATTTTTAGATGGTGTTGTATATTGAAGCCCTACTGTTTGAAGGGCGAAGGCAATATACAAAATGGTCCCTAATAAAATACCTTTCCAGATAACAGATTTAGAAGCTTTTTTTAATCTAGATCCAAATAAGACTGTCAGTATAATCGAGGCTAATAAAAATCTACCTGCCATTACTTGATAGGCTGTTAAATATTCCAATGCAATAGCTGTTATTACAAATCCGCTACCCCAAACGATTGCAGTGACTAATAGCATACCGTCAGCTATGTATTGTTTCATCATTCTCCCTCCTAACTTCAATAGAATAGCATGAGATGGAAGAAAATAGTTTGATTTTAATTCTAAAAATTCAGGCGTTTTTTTGTACTTATTCCAAAGCTGTCATTCGACATTCACTTTGCTGTGTAATAAGTACAATTTAACGGCTGCAGCTATACGCTCATAAAAAACATAATCATTTTCTAAAGGTGCTACTAGCTGACGTATTTTAGACATGCGATAACGGATTGTGTTTGGATGGCAGAAATGAGCAACGGCTACTTCTTTAATATTTCCTTTTTTTACAACATAGGTGATTGCTGTTTTCATTAAATCCGGATCAATCTTTTCCTCAAGTAGGGGACCAAGATAGCTATTTACATAGTCCATAGCAAATGTAGCATCTTTACGATGCAATTCAATTAATAACCAATCGGAAGCGAGGTTCTCATAATGACATATAGAAGCCGATTCAATTTCAGCCATCATACGTGCATAAAAGGCTTCACGAACAGCAATAGGGAATTCTGATTGTGTTATGTGACAACGACTATAGCCAAAGGTCAATGAATTCGTCGAGATGGTGTACATCGTTAACCATTCATTGAGAAGTTTTTCAAATTGAAATTGCTGTGATGAATGGGTCATTACAATAAAGAGACTCTTTTTGTAGGTACAAATCATACCAAATTTCAATAGAGGCTCTAATTGAAAAAGAGAGTGCATCCATTGGCTATTTTCATGGTTTTGCGATTGAATGTTAGCAACAAATACATACTTGTCGAAGGGCTTATTAATTTGCTGTAAAATAGACTTTATTTGTTCATCAGTTACTTCATCCTCCATGAGACGTCGCATAATCGTATCTAAAAAGAACGAATAATCCTGTGTTTTTGCATAGGCCATCGTTTCTAAAATAATCTTTTCAAAAAATTCATCTCCACCAAATCGTAAGATCGGAAAATTTTGTTCGTCTGCATAGACTAACACTTCTTCTGGTAAATCCTCATAGATGACAGGTTTATAAGCTAAAGCACTTGCCCCCAGCTCAATAAGGCTTTTCACGGCATTCCGTAAATACTCTGGCTTGTGCTTTGCGAATAATAAACTGCTTAACACAACACTATTCGGTGTGAAAATCGCTTCTCTCACCGTTTGAATATCGGGTGAAAATTCAAAGTCTAGAATTTCAACATTTTGAACGGGTTTATGTAAACCGTTACGACCAGCAACGACTGTAAATTCTTTTGTTATAGGCAGTTGTAAAAAGTTCTCTATGTTCATTACAATATCAAGCAACCTTTCCTATGATTGAGTTTCTATTACTTATTATAAAAGTACTTGTCAGTAAAATACTATTAGTATCATGAATGTACAGTGAAATACCTGATAGGGCGATGCGAATCGCTGATTAAAACCACTAACCTTTGCTCGACCTGCCTTCTCTACGCCCTAAATTTATACAACTCTATCAAATGATCAAAAAAGCTTATTTTTATAAGGTGATGCAAGCTATTGAAAAGGAAATCTAGTGCTAGAGACATCTATTTTTACATGAAATTCACAGTGTTTTTACAATAAAAGCGTACAATAGATCCTAATAACCGATTTAAGAGGTGCGAGAATGGAGTCTGTTGTGAGACAAAGCATAAAAACGAGTAATTTATTTTCTTATTTAAAATATTTCTACGGGCAGCATCAAAACAATACGCTCTATATAAAACGTTTAAAAGCATTGAAGCAAATTATTCAAGACAAGAATTTACATACTTTTTTTCAACCTATCATTGATTTACAGACGAGGCAGACAGTTGGTTTTGAGGCACTAAACCGTCCGGAGCCTTCGAAATTGTTTAATAGCGTCGATCAGTTTTATGAATTTGTTGGGCAAACGGACTGTGTATTTTTATTTGAATGCTTTTGTCGTAATCTTTCATTACAGCGTTTCAAAGAACGACTGCACGAAGAATGGATAAATAGAGATTTTTTAGTATTCGTAAATATACATCCTAATGTGTTACTAGATAAGAACTACCATAGTGGTGAAACCTTGCAGCTATTAAAGGAGCTTGGCATAAGACCACAGCAAGTAGTGTTTGAGCTAACTGAACGTAGTGCAGTGGTAGATTTTGTAGAGTTTGAACGTGTATTATCTCATTATCGATCACAGGGATATCGAATTGCAGTGGATGATGTGGGCTCAGGCTATAATAGCTTGAAAACGCTTATTTACTTAAAGCCAGAATTTATTAAACTAGACCGTTCTTTAATACAATTTATTGATAAAAACAGGGAGCAGCAGCAGCTTGTTACCTTGCTGATGAGATACGCGGAGCAGGCGAAGACGAAAATTATTGCAGAAGGTATTGAACGCCAGGAAGAGCTTCATTATTTACATACTATTGGAATCCACTACGCGCAAGGTTATGCGATAGGGAAACCCGCAAAGGAAATACATTTAGGAAAAATAAGGATGGGTGACCATGAAGATAGGGGAAGTCATAGAAAACGTTCCTTGTATTGATGAATTTGTGAAAAATAAAGATGTGGATTTACTTTTTATAAGCAATCCGTTATTACGTAGTGTTGTTGTTGTTCGAGATGACAAACCAATTGGGCATATTACGCGTACACATTTCTATCAAAAGATTGGTACACGCTATGGCTATAATTTATTTATAGGACGGCATAATCAGCTGATTATTAAAGAAAATCCTTTAATTGTAGATCGCAACATACCTATAACAGAGGTCAGTACATTAGCAATGTCTAGACCTCCAGAGGATTTATATGATGATGTGATTGTAACAAGGGATGACTTATATTACGGTGTAGTAAGTATTCGGGAGTTACTGCTAAAGCTCGTAGACACACAAGTAGCTATTGCTAGCTTTTTAAATCCATTAAGTAGTCTTCCTGGCAATAAATTAATTGATGAAAAGCTAGAGGAAGCATTACAGCTACCGCAATTTAGTTTAATATATTTTGATTTAGATCATTTTAAATCATACAATGATACGTACGGTTTTAATAAAGGAGACAAGATTTTACTGTATTTAACAGATGTTTTGAAAAGAAATATAGTGGGAACAGAAGATTTTTTAGGACATATTGGTGGAGATGATTTTGTTGCGATTCTTCCACACTATGAGTCTGCTGTAATCTGTCAAAGAATTATTGATGAGTTTGATGCATCTATTTTAAGCTTTTATGATGTAGAGGATTTAACATACTTACAAGTACAAAATAGAGCTGGTGAATTAGGGCCATTATCTTGTACTACGCTATCCATTGCTGTTATTACTAATCAACATCAGCAATTTGAATCAGTAGACCAATTGTCAGATGCAGTGACACGTGTGAAAAAACAATGTAAAAATATTTCGGGAAGCTGTTACCTCATAAATGACAATACAAAGGAAACCTACTGCGTTCATTAAATGCACGCAGTAGGTTTTTTATCTTTAGAACATTCCTAGTAAGCACTTCAGCCAGAATCAGTTGAACACCGCAGTAAGATTGCTGATTACCAAATGGATTGACGTTTGTCATTGTTTCGGTAAAGCCTTCCACAAGTTCAGGTGCAATCGCATTTCAGGGTATATGCTTGTAAAAACCTAACGAAGAACACACAACATACTTGTAACGTTAATATCCGTCACAGGCTGCCATACAGCAGCATATATTTTGTCACCAACTTCGGCATTGTTGACTAAAATATAAAATGAAATAAGAAATTGTAGCAGTAATCATAGCTTGAATCCCTTATTTTATAGAAGCATTTACATTTGCTCCGAATGCCTCAAAACATCTCCCTTAAATCCAGCGAAGCCTTTGTTTAACTTCTTTCATGCGATTTTCTATGAAAAAGCCTTTTATCTTAATTGCTCAAAAAGGTTTATGTTTAACTAAAATAATTAAATTCGATTTTTAGGGCATAATCAAAAGAGAAAAGTCATGCATAATAGGAAATTATCAATCTTAATAAAACATACTTGAATTATAGGGATTATAGGTATATAATTCGATTTACATTATAATTAAACTTCTTAGGAGGCTGTCCATTGTCTACATTACAAATTATTCTTAACGTTGCCGTGTTACTCGTGTTCGTTGGAATATTATTTTATATGAATAAAAAGCACGTTAAGTTTTCAAATCGTGTATTTACTGCGCTAGGCTTAGGTATTGTACTTGGTCTTGGGTTGCATTTAATATATGGTATTGATTCTGATGTTTTAGCAAAAACAACAAGTTGGTACAATATTATTGGTACTGGCTACGTTAAATTGCTACAAATGGTTGCAATGCCATTAATTTTCATTTCCATCTTAATAGCCTTTACGAAAATGAAGGTTGGTAAAAACTTCGGGAAAATGGCAGCTCTGATTTTAGTCATTTTAATCGGTACAACTGCTGTTTCAGCTGCTGTCGGTATTTTTTCAGCAACAGTGTTTGATTTAGATGCTTCTCATATTATGCAAGGCGCTGCAGAGGAAGAGCGTGGGGCATATTTAGAGGAGAAAACTTCTGGATTAACTGCACCGGATTTACCAACACAAATTATTGAGCTATTCCCAGCAAACCCATTCTTAGATTTAACAGGTGCTCGTTCTACATCAACAATCGCTGTTGTTATTTTTTCAGCGTTTTTAGGTTTTGCTTACTTACGTGTAGCACGTAAAGATGAAGACACAGCAGCGACTATTAAAAAAGGCTTAGATGCAATCTATGCATTAGTAATGGGCGTTGTAACAATTGTCTTACGTTTAACACCATATGGTATTTTAGCAATTATGGCGCGTACAGTTGCAACATCTGATTTCGGAGCAATTTATAATCTAGGTAAGTTTGTTATTGCGTCGTATGTAGCATTATTTATCGTGTTATTAGTACACTTATTGATTCTTACTTTAAGTGGTTTAAATCCATTTACGTATTTAAAAAAATCTGCAGAAACATTATTGTTTGCCTTCACTTCACGTTCAAGTGCAGGTGCCTTACCGATGAACATTAAAACACAAACAGGCCGTCTTGGCGTACCAGAAGGTATTGCGAACTTCTCAGGCTCATTTGGTTTATCTATTGGTCAAAATGGCTGTGCTGGTGTTTATCCTGCAATGCTAGCGATTATGATTGCACCGACAGTTGGGATTAATCCACTTGATCCAATGTTTATCATTACTGTAATTGCAGTAGTAGCAGTCAGCTCATTTGGTGTAGCTGGTGTCGGTGGTGGTGCGACATTCGCAGCCATTCTTGTATTATCAGCACTTGATTTACCAATTGCACTTGCAGGTATATTAATTTCTGTTGAACCATTAATCGACATGGGTCGTACAGCTCTTAATGTAAGTGGTTCAATGACTGCGGGTGTCACAACTGCACGTATTACAAAAGAATTGGACACTGAAATGTACAATGATAAAGAACTAGGTGCTCAAGTGTCGGATTTATAAAAAGTCAATTTCATTACAGAAAACATATGCCGCTGACGCTTCGCTTTCGCGCAGTTAAACATATGCCGCTGACGCTTCGCTTTCGCTATAGAAAACATTTGCTGAATGAAGACAAAGAGCTACTCTCAATTGAGAGTAGCTCTTTTTATATCCGAAAAAAGTGGGGTGTTATGTAAGTAACAGCCCACTTTAATGATAAGGAATCTATTCATCTCATTATATGATTTTTACATAAAAATCTTTACCGTTAATAAGCTTGGTCAGTTCAATGTTGTGATTTGTTTTATAGTAATTATAAATATTACGTGCTAACCCAGAGTGTCCATTTAAATATGTTCCCTTTTTAATCTCTTTGCGTGGATTATGGAAATCAAAATACAAGCGAGAATCGGGACACATTGCATCCAAAATTGCTTGAAATTCTTGTGCTTCAATATGAATCCCACGTGTATATTTGCATTCTCTGCGGTACGTATCATGAGAAACGTTCACCGGCGACGACTCAAGAACCATTTCGATTTTTTTACTCAAATGTTAGCAGCTCCTTTTTAGAAATTAGCACTGAAGGGTAGAAAAGAAGGCGTGAAAAAGGAATACCATTTTTTATATAAGTTGATTGGAGTGGAGACTGGGCGACTCCTTGCGGATCAGCGATAGAGGAACAAAGGCTAAAAGCATCATATCCTGTGATGACGCCTTCGTGACCAACATCCTGTTGCCCCGACGCCCCCTAGGAAGCTTTGCTCTGTGCGAAAGCAAAGCGACAGCAACAACAAATGTTTTATCTGTGCGAAAGCAAGGCGACAGCGACAAAGCGCCCGGTCGGAACGGGAATCAACCACACACTATTGTGATGATCCATAAGTTTATGACTAATATAGTTCAATTATATAGTTATCAGAAAATTATATCAATATTTTGCTTACCAATCTTGTTGCTGTATTTCTTCTGCTACTACTTGTAAATCATAAGCGGTAATCATTAAAAGTGAATAATCGTGTGTCTCCATATATTTTTCTGCTAGACGTTTCATATACTTCGGGGAGCCTTCGTTTTCTTCGTCATAAATTAGCAGCAGACCATCTGTATTTTGGATAATGAACTTATCTTTTTCGATAAATTGCCATGGCGCCTCGTATGGCTTTTTCGTAACGCTCGTCACAAAGTCTGCTTGTGCTACTAATGCTTGATATTTTTCTTTTTTATGGTCCTGCCAATTTTTCTCCTGCTCTAAAAAAGGAGTGATAATAGAATATTTTAAATGAGGAAATTCTCTTTTTAACATAAGAACAACCTCGGCACCCCATGTTTCGACACCTTGCTGACCACTAATAATGACCCATTCTAAACCTTCGTCTATCAATAGACGAAGACGGTTTTCGAGTGCTTTTTTTATGATGGCAATGCCAGGGTGCTTGTCATTAAAGATGCCTAATTCATGTGGTCTATAGCCAGTAATAATAATTCGCTCTAGCAAAAAAACGCCCCCTAAGCTGTATAGTATGTGTAATCATAGTATACAGTAGGAGGCATTTGAAAACGAATTTCTATAGGTTGTTGTAAAGATGATAGTTAATTGATCTATTAACAGCTCGGAAGGACCGATTAATCAAAACGTGTGAAGGGGAAAGAAAACAGCATTACTTACTGCCTTGCTATATTAAAACGCAAACAGTGTTAAAACTACAGCAACAGCAGTACAGATTCCTAAAAACCACCATGTATCAGTAAAGTCCTCTTTATAGTCGCTATTCATGTAAAGTACTTCCTTTCTGTTTTGTTTTAATCTGTCCGTTCCAAGACCAATTCGTCCATATACGTAGTATGGTTTCGAATGGTCCACGTTTAAATTTCTTGAAATAGGCAAGGCTGAAAACACATTGCAAGCTATACACGACGATTCCAAATAAAATACCGCCAAAAACGCCTAACTTGCCGTATAAGCCTAGACCATATCCATAAAATACTGTTGTACAAATGATGGTTTGCATTAGATAATTGGTTAAAGATAATTTACCGACACTTTCAAAAGCGGGAGCGAGACGTTGTACAGTGCGAGTTTTATATAGTAAAGCTGCAAGGCAGACATAGCCAACTGCTAATAATTCAGATCCACCTGTCATCAACATGCCAGAAAAATTGCTTTCTATAAAACTTAGACTTTTACAAGCTAGCCCTATTGGCACAAGCAGAGCGCCAAGCTTATACCATTTCTTTTCGTCGTCCATATTCACAAAAGCTTGCTTTTTAGCGAGCCCCATGCCGAAAAGTGTCAATGAAGCGGTAACCATTGGTGCGAGAAAAAGTAAAAAGAAAAAGACTAAGCCTGCATCATCCATGCCTGGGAGTGGAGTATTTGCACGGAAATCATAAATATCTAAGTAACTTCCATTAGCGTATACATGGTCGGCTTTCTCTACATAGGTTGCTAGTTCTTTCTGTTCTTTTTTAGTTTCTTCTACGGAACCAAATGATAGGCTAGTAATAAGTAATAAGAAGATGCCAGCCCAAATAAATAAAGTTTTTGGTTTACGATTAATGAATGGGATTAAAAACAATATCATTAAGCCGTAGGCAAATAGAATATCCCCGTCCCATAAAAGGGTTGAATGTAGTAAACCTAAGGCTATTAACCCAGTTGCACGGCGTAAAATGGACCAGCGACTCTTATCTTTTTTTCTACGAATAGACTCTATAAGTTTAATAAGAGAGAAGCCAAATAAAATGGTGAAGATCGGCATAAATGAACCTTCTATAAAGATTTTTACAAAATACAGGGCTCCATTATCGAGAGCGGAAAGATCTTTTAGTTCATCTTTGCCATACATGCCAAATTGGAAAATCAGCAAATTTGCCATTAAGATGCCGAATAAGCTAAACCCACGCATTGTATCTATGAAGGTAACACGTTTAGTTGTCATTGCGTTTTATCTCCTTAATTGGTTATCTTATACATAGTGTAGTTGGTAAAGCTTATGGTGAAATGATGGCTACCTTAAAATATTCTTAAAAGAAGGTGATAGCATGCAAGACGTGTCAATTTTAGTATTAGAGGACGAACGGGCAATTGCAGAAATGATTGAAATTATATTAAGAAAAGAAGGTTTTTTAAACATTACACTCTGCGAAACTGTTCAAGAAGCAAAAAAGAAAATGGAAACGCTAGTGTTTGATTTTTATCTATTAGATATTATGCTTCCGGATGGTAGTGGACTGGATATGGCGAATATGATTCGAGAGCAAAGTGAAGCACCTATATTCTTTTTAACTGCAAAAGGTAGTGATGCAGATAAGCTTCGTGGTTTTATGAATGGCGCAGACGATTATATTACGAAGCCATTTAATCCGCTAGAGCTTGTTGCGAGGGTTAAGGTGCAACTGACAAGATATGTAAAGAAAAAAGATGTGCCAGAAAGTCATATATTTTCATGTAGTCGGTTTACATTCGATATCGATGCAGCAGAGGTAACTGTAAATGGCACAAAGGAAATTATTAGCGGTAGGTTATTTCATCTATTGAAATACTTATGTGAAAATGCGGGGCAAGTATTATCGAAGGAGCAAATTTACGAGCGTGTATGGGGTGACTGTTTGTTTGATGACAATACCGTGATGGTACATATTCGAAAACTCCGTGAAAAAATAGAGAAGAAACCTGGTAAACCAACCTGCATTATTACTGTGAGGGGGATTGGTTATAAGCTTGTTGGAGATGTTCATTCATGAAGCCAGCTAGAAGATTAACTCTTCGTTTTGTGTCTTATTTCATCGTTTTTTATTTACTAATCATTACAGGCTTTATTATAAGTTTGGTGTTTTTCGCAATCTTTATCAATCGTCATGTCGGTGACGATATTCATATAATGTCTTCCTCTGAAATTAAAGATGATGCTGTCGTAGAAAAAGGGGATTCCATTAAGATTGCTGATTATTTAGTGAAGCGAGCAGAGGAGAACTTAGGGCAATTATATTTGTTCAATCGATCGATGGACATTGTTGATTACACGGGAGAAACTTGTGAACTATGTGGAATGCCAGATAACGAAATAATGGCTCTTAAACGGCCGGGAATGCACACATGGGAGATTCCAAAATACCATTTATTATTCCTCCCGGCTTTACCTGTCCAACCGTTTTTTGAGGAAGTAGTTCAGGAGTGGAAGGATAAAGGAGAGATTCCTTCTGAACTGCTCCAGCGTTTACAGAATAAGAAGGTATCGGTTGAAATCTATAATGAGCAGTGGGATCGTGTAGAAGTCATTGGTGAGCGCTATAAAAAACTTCATAAGCCTCAATTGCTCGAAGAAAACTACGATATTTTTGAGTACAAAGAGCTTACGCGAAATGCTTTTTTAGAGGATGGATCGACACTAGTTGTACGTATGCCCAACCCAGCGTATAAGCCGTTTGACGAGCCCTTTAATAAAGCGATGCTTTTATTTATCTCCATCTTCTTTGGTGGACATATTATATTGTTAATAGGAATTATTTTTTTATCGGTTAGCATTTCCCGTCAATTTGTTCGCCCACTTGTTTATGTCATATCTCGTATCGAGCTACTAGCTCAATTCGACTACAGTAAAGTAATAGATAAAAGTATCCATCATCTGAAGACAGGGAAGTTAAAAAGGAAATTTAAATTATTTGAGCCAGTTGATGAATCGATTAATAATTTATCAAAGCGCCTCTCCTCTAATGAAAGACAGATTAAACATGCGGAGCAATTACGTGAGGAATGGATAACAGGCTTATCGCATGACTTAAAGACACCGTTAAGCTCTATTTATGGTTATTCAACAATGCTTGCTTCTGAGGACTATGAGTGGACGAAGGAAGAAATGCGCGTCTTTGCAACTACGATGCAGGAGAAGGCAACGTACATGGATGCCCTTATACGAGACTTAACATATACGTACCAATTAAAAAATAGAGCGATCCAGCTTGAAAAAGTGTTGATACCACTCGCTGTCTGGTTACCTCAATTTGCAGATGAGCAAGTGTCTGTAAAGGTTTATGGTGATGTCATGCTTGAAGCGGACGAGCTTTTATTAAAGCGTATTTTGGATAATCTTATAACCAATGCTAAAAAGTATACGCCTGACGGTACTAAGGTGAACGTAGAAGCGCAAAATATAGGCAAGGAAATTATGCTGACAATTGCCGACCAAGGTCCGGGAATTCCTCAAGAGGAGCTTGATAACCTCTTTGAGCGATATTATCGAGGTACAAATACTACAGACGATACAACGGGTACAGGTCTAGGATTGGCTATTACTAAGCAGTTAATTGATTTACATGGGGGTACCATTAGGGTCCAATCAGGAGCGGAAGGTACAGTTTTTATATTAAAGTTTAAATGTAAGTAGTAGTTTTTGGCCTCAAAGTTAGGGCGGTTGTGAAAATGAATGCAAGTATATAAGTTGAGTGGAGTGGAGGCTGGGCGACGCCTTGGGGATCAGCAATAAAGGAACGAAGGCTAAAACCATCACATCCTGTGATAACACCTTCGTGACCAACATCGTGCCGCTGTCGCTACGTTAGCACTACGCTTTCGCGCAAAAAAACATCTGTTGCCCCAAGCGGCTCATCGGACGCCTCCAGGAAGCTCTGCTCTGCGCGAAAGCGAAGCGGCAGCAAATGTTTTATCTGTGCGAAAGCGAAGCGACAGCAACAACAAATGTTTTCTGTAGCGAAAGCAAAGCGGCAGCTACAAATGTTTTATCTGTGCGAAAGCGAAGCGACAGCAACAACAAAGCGCCCAGTCGGAACGGAAATCAACTCCACATTATGGAGATGGCTAGTTTTTAATTAAAGAAGTAAAGTAAAGCACTGTTATTTAGGGCAGTACAAGTGATGAAACATTCACCTTGTACTGCCCTTTTTGTGATATTGAACATTGGAGTGTAATTTTTTAGGGGATTACCCCTATATGAACGGCCCTCTCTTAAAACTATTATTAAGGTGTAAAAGTTGTATACGAAAGACAGCATGATAAGGAGGATGCACACATGAAGACTTCTTTTAAAGTAGTCATCGTTGGAGGAGGAACTGCTGGTATTTCAGTAGCGGCACGCTTACTTCGTCAATCTCATTCACTTCAAGGGGAGATTGCCATCATAGATCCTGCGGAAAAACATTACTATCAACCACTCTGGACATTGGTGGGAGGGGGTGCGGCAAATAAGTGGGACTCTGAACGTGAGATGCTTTCTGTTATCCCTGAAGGAGCTGTTTGGTTAAAAGAGGCTGTTAGTAGTTTTGACCCCAGTCAAAACCAGGTAATAACACTAGGTGGTACAACATACACGTATGATTTTTTAGTAGTTGCTGGTGGGATAGAAATTAACTGGGGTGCTATTAAAGGGCTGAAAGAGGCATTGGGGACTAAAAGTGTATGTAGTAATTATTCTTTTAAGCATGTGGATTATACGTGGGAAACAATCCGTAATTTTAAAGAAGGGACAGCGTTATTTACACATCCAAACTCTCCGGTAAAATGTGGCGGTGCTCCACAAAAAATTATGCATTTAGCAGAAGACCATTTTAATAGAGTCAATGTTCGTGACAATATTAACGTTATTTTTGGTTCGGCCAATCCAGCGATTTTCGATGTTTTGAAATATCGTGAAGCACTTGAAAAGGTAATAGAACGGAAAAAGATTGATGCTCGATTCCGTCGTAATTTAATTGAAATTAAGACTGAAGAAAAAATAGCTATTTTTGAAAATTTAGATACAGGCACATTAGAAGAAATTAAATACGACATGATTCACGTGACACCTTATATGTGTTCACCCGAATTTATACGGACGAGTGCTTTAGCGGACGAATGTGGCTGGGTAGATGTCGACAAGTTTACTTTGCAACATAAAAAGTATAGCAATGTGTTTGGAATAGGAGATAACGCTAATCTACCAACATCCAAAACGGGTGCAGCTATACGCAAGCAAGCTCCTGTCGTTGCACAAAATCTTATTGCTTTAATGAGACAACAGCCAATGACGCAAACGTATGACGGCTACTCTTCTTGCCCAATTGTAACAGGCTACAACAAACTGATATTGGCGGAGTTTGATTACAATAAAGAACCTGTTGAATCTATGCCCTTCAACCAGGCGGTGGAAAGATCCAGTATGTATTTCATGAAAAAGGATTTACTACCTGTTATGTATTGGGATGGGATGTTGAAAGGCACTATGTAATTACGAATGAAGGGAGGCGACAAGCATGGCTAATGCTACGGTAAGTATGAGCAAGGAATTATATCAAATAATCGAAACGCTTGAGAAGCCAGAAGTTCGAGACTCTTTACAGCGCTTATTGGAAAAATTACCGAATGTAGAGCAAACGATAGAATCAGCAGAAAATGTTGTGGGTTTTGGAAAAGCAGTACTAACTGATGACAAGACGATAGATAGATACGAGCAATTTGTCTCTACTTATAATGTAGGCTCAGAAACGATAACAGCTATTGTTCAGCTGATGGAGAAGTTGCCAAAGCTTGTTCAAATCATTCATCAGTTAGAAAACATCATTGATTTTGGTGCAGCGGTACTTCAGGATAAACAAACGACAGAATATACAATGAATAACTTAAAGAGCTATACCGATCCCTATGTCGAAAAAGGTAAGACAGGTATGGAGTTCTTCAAAATGGTACAGCAAAGAGCAGAAGAGAAGCCTCAACATATCAATGTTTTTTCAATTATTAAATGGACGAAAGATCCTTCTGTTCAAAAAACACTTAATTATGTTCAATCTGCACTAGATATTTTAAAAGAAAAAAACTGAGTAAAGGGGAGTTTTACACATGTTATTACGATATTTTTACGATGAAAAATTAGCGCACGCTTCTTATGTTGTGGGATGTCAGGCGAAAGGTGAAATGGTCATTGTTGACCCGATGCGTAATATTGAGCCCTATCTTGCATTAGCAGAAAAAGAAAAGATGCAAATTGTTGGTGCGTTAGAAACACATATCCATGCCGATTTTGTAGCGGGGTCTCGTGAGTTAGCAGACCGTGTTGGAACAACGATGTATATTTCCGACGAAGGGGATGCTGATTGGAAGTATCAAAATCTTGAAGGAATTCCTCATCAATTATTAAAAGATGGTGATGAATTTTCTATAGGTAATCTTATTTTCAAAGTCATGCACACACCAGGACATACGCCAGAAAGTATCTCCTTCTTATTAACGGATCGTGGCGGTGTAGCAGATAAGC
This sequence comes from Lysinibacillus sp. G1-3, assembly GCF_056322905.1. Lineage (NCBI taxonomy): Bacteria > Bacillati > Bacillota > Bacilli > Caryophanales > Bacillaceae > Lysinibacillus > Lysinibacillus sp. G1-3. The sequence goes on along the minus strand of NZ_JBWHYQ010000018.1, from coordinate 84,633 downwards.
CGATGGGGATTTTTACAGGTGACTTTGTCTTTGTAGGTGATATTGGACGCCCTGACTTGTTAGAAAAGGCTGCTGGTATTCAGGGTACATCATTATCTGGTGCTAAAGCGATGTTTAAATCATTAGAACGTTTTAAGGCTTTACCAGATTATATGCAGATATGGCCAGCTCATGGAGCGGGTAGCGCTTGTGGTAAAGCATTAGGCGCTGTGCCATCTTCAACAGTTGGGTATGAGAAGCAATTCAACTGGGCTATGCAGTTTGATGATGAACAAAAATTTGTTGACGCATTACTAGATGGTCAGCCGGAACCTCCTTATTATTTCGCTGTTATGAAGCGTGTCAATAAAGTAGGGATAGAACTTCTTAAGAACTTACCACCAGTAAAGGCAGTGTCAAACTATGAAGAGATTACTCAACTTCTTGCGGATGGGAAGCAAGTGATTGATACTAGATCGGCGGAAGATTTCTCACAAGGATTTATCGCAGGTACACTAAATATCCCTTACAATAATTCATTGACCAATTGGGCTGGTTGGTTAGTAGATTATACAAAACCGTTATATTTATTAATTAATCCTTCCCAACTAGATGATATTTTAATAGCATTACGTTCTATCGGTATCGACAATGTTGTTGGTTATGGAGATGTGATGAAAGTATTGGAAGAGGCTACTTCTCTAGACAGTTATGAAAATATAACTCCTTTAGAAGCAAAGTCGTTCATTGAAAGTGAAAAAGTTCATGTGCTTGATGTGCGCAATCAAACAGAATATGATGCAGGGCATATTGAAAATGCTCAACATATTATGGTTGGTACGCTAGCTAGACGTTTAGATGAATTGCAAACTACTAAAAAAATTGTTGTTCAATGCCAAGGTGGTGCTCGTTCTGCAATTGCTGTAAGTGTGCTAAAAGCAAACGGCATTCACGACATTGTAAATTTAACGGGTGGCTATATGGCTTGGCAACAAGAGGTAGTGACTAAATAAATGAGGTTGTTCTAAAAGAAAAATAGCATACTAGTGATCCTAGTCTGCTATTTTTCTTTGCTTATAAGGTTTGGTAAGGCGTTATGAGATTCGTCAATGAAATGCTAAACGGATTTAGACAACCTTTTTTCTCGGTAAAAGGGGTTAAAAAATGATTATTGTAAGTTTGAGTATATTCCTTCTTATTATTGGTAGAATTATTTATAAACGGCATATCCCAGTACGTCAAATACAAGAGTGTTTACTACAAGAGTTGAATGCGGGAATGGCTATAGTGGATGTACGTGATTATAATGACTCTTATAAATCACCTACACCAAATGCATTAAATTTACCAATTGCTTATTTAGTACGTCACATGCATGAACTACCAAAAAAACCACTTCATATCATTGCATCAACACAGCTAGAAAAAAATATGAGTGTTCGTATCATTCGGAAAGCGGGGCATGAAGTGAGGAGTTATAGCTTAATAGAAGAAAATGTATAGGGTCAATTATGCTGAAGTAACAAGTAAACTTAAAGGGAGGCTTCATGCCTTTTTTAACTTCTTTCAGCTTAAGTTTCCCACCTCTATAGGTGGGATGAATGTGGTTTTAAGTCACTTTTCAGCGGGCGTCCAAACATCCGAAATATAGGAACTCAGTCTAAAAACGCCACGTCCTGTGGCATTACCGAAATGACCGACATCGTGTCGGCCCTCGTGCAGGCCTAAGCACAAAGCCGATTCCGGACGGAATTATGCCGAGGTATAATTGATCTAGGAGTGTGTTTAGCTTGGAGAAAGAACAGCTGAAAAATAAATATTTACAGCAAATATTTCAATATATTCAAGATGGCATCATCATAATGAATCAAAACCGTGAAATTTTAATGATGAATCCCTCAGCGAAGCGGTTATCGGGATGGGAATTAGGAGATCGAGTGCCCTTTTGTTCATTTTGCGAAAATCGTCAAAAATCTCCAAAAGAACATACATGTTATTTAATAGAGCATAATGAGGTTCCTTATTTTTTATCGAAAATGCCGACGTATCATGGTAGTAAGATAGATGTTGAAATGAGCACGGCATTGATGTATACAGACAGTAACGAGCAAGCGTTTCTTCTTGTGTTGCGCGATCAGACCCTTCAGTTAAAGGAAGAAGAGGCTCGGATTTCAAAGCTGATTATTAAAAAGCTGATTGAGGCAAAAGAGGAAGAACATAAAAGGCTTGCGCAAGAATTACATGATGGCGTTGGCCAATCATTATATACAATATCTGTTGCATTGCAGGCGGTTGAATCTTATGTCAAAGACAATGAAAAACTAAATACGTATATCGAAGAAGTACGCAATGAGCTAGAGCAAGTAATGAATGATATTAAATTGTACTCCTATCAGCTTCGCCCCCATAGTATAGATCAATTAGGGATTACACCTACATTAAGCACCCTTGTCGATTCAGTGCAAAAGGTACATCCTAATATTGCTATATCGTTAGAAACAGATTTTGAAGAACGGTGTCATCCATCTGTAGAAATCAATATTTATCGCGTCGTGCAGGAGGCTTTACACAATATTACTAAATATGCAAAGGCCTCTAAAGTCGTCATTCGACTCGAAAAGAAAGCTACAAATTTATCACTCTATATAGAAGATAATGGCGTAGGGTTTGATTTGCAGTACATGAAAAAAGAAGGGCTTGGTTTAAAGCATATGGAGGAGCGAATTACACTATTAGGGGGATCTTTTAATATTAATTCGGCTCACAATAAAGGTACTAAAATTAGCATTCAAGTACCTAATTGGAAGGATGACTTTAGATGATTCGTGTTTTAGTAGTAGATGATCATGTGCTAATCCGTAAAGGGATTGTACTTTTATTGGAAAATTATAAAGATGTCCAGGTTGTAGGTGAAGCGGGTGATGGAGCGGAAGCAATCACTCAGGCAATATCATTAAACCCGGATGTCATTTTAATGGACGTATCCATTCCGAATGGGTTAGATGGGTTTACGGCTACTCAAGAGATTCATAAGCAAATGCCTAACGTGAAAATTATTATGTTAACAATGCACAATGAAGTTGCTTATATTCAAAAAGCGATTGCTGTTGAAGCTCATGGCTATATTTTAAAAAATAGTCAAGGTGGAGTTCTCTATGAGGCTATCCGCGCTGTGTATAGTGGCCGTATATATTATAACGTGGGTATTCCACAGGAGCAGCTTAATAAATTGTTTGAACATAAAGGGCATGAAGAACAATGCATTTTAACTGTGCGTGAGCAGGAAATAATGAGGTTAACAGTTCTAGGATATACGAATGTCCAAATTGCTGGGCAACTATATATCAGTAGTAAAACGGTTGAAAATCATAAATCAAATATTATGCAAAAACTCGATTTAAGTAATAAAGCTGAGCTTATTCAGTATGGACTTGCAAATAACTATATGTAACAGCGTATTGTGGTTAGGATCTGGTGCAACATGAGGGGTGGATTTACGTTCCGACTAGCGCTTTCTTGGAGCTGCTGAAGTGGCGACTCCTGCGGGATAGATTGAAGCCAAGTCCGCGGGAGGCGCCAACTCGGAGTAAAAATCAACCTTTGTTTATTGATACACATCATTTTATATTTATTTTTGTCAGCAAGTTGGGATCACTCGAATGATGAGTGATCTTTTTTTATTTTTTAAACATAATTTTCAATATTGTCACAGTGAGTAAAGCTAATAGTGGAAAACCCCTATATGTCTGGAATTACAGTGGGACTATACTGAAGGCACATAAATAAAAGGAGATGCAAGCACAGTGGATATAACATTTATAATTGTGATTTTCCTGATTGGATTCGTTGGATCTTTTGTGTCCGGCATGTTGGGAATAGGCGGTTCAATCATTAAATACCCAATGCTGCTATATATTCCACCACTTTTTGGCTTAGTGGCATTTTCAGCACATGAAGTTTCAGGTATTAGTGCGGTACAAGTGTTTTTTGCTTCGATTGCAGGCGTTTGGGCATATCGAAAGGGTGGCTATCTTAATAAGCCCCTTATTCTTTATATGGGAGGTGCCATTTTAGCTGGTAGCTTTGTCGGGAGCTACGGATCACAGTTTTTATCTGAAAGTGGTGTGAATGTCGTATACGGGATTTTAGCCTTGATTGCAGCTGTGATGATGTTTATTCCTAGGAAACTAATTGATGATAAGCCGATGAAGGAAGTAACCTTCAACAAGCCGTTAGCCGCAATTTTAGCATTTATTGTTGGGATCGGCTCAGGGATCGTTGGTGCTGCAGGTGGTTTCTTGCTTGTTCCGATTATGCTTGTAGTACTCGGGATTCCAACGCGCATGACGATTGCTACTAGTTTAGCTATTACGTTTATCTCATCAATCGGTGGAACAATCGGTAAGTTAATGACAGGACAAGTAGAGTACTATTCCGCAGGTATTATGATAGTGGCAAGTTTACTGGCGGCTCCTCTTGGGGCAAAAGTAGGTAAAAAAATGAATACGAAAATTTTGCAAAGTATTTTAGCCGTACTCATCTTGGCGACAGCGATTAAAATTTGGGTTGATCTATTATGATGAAAAAACAAAAAGTGGTTGTCTATAAATCACATGAAAAAAAGCTAATAATTATAAGTTTTTTAGTAGCGGGGATAATGTTTCTTTCAATTATTGGAAGAATTTTTGGTACCTAGGAGATGAAATGAAATGAATGATTCAGCTGTAATGTGGAGTCGGGCCTTAACAGAGTTAACATTGTCATTCCATATCGTTTACGCAACAATTGGCGTCGGTATACCTTTAATGATCATGATTGCTCAATGGGTTGGATTGAAAAATAATGACGAACACTATTTATTACTTGCGAGAAGATGGGCAAGAGGGTTTGTGATTACTGTGGCAATTGGTGTTGTCACTGGTACTGCGATAGGATTGCAGCTATCACTATTATGGCCAAACTTTATGGAGTTGGCTGGTCAGGTAATCGCATTACCATTGTTTATGGAAACATTCGCATTCTTTGTTGAAGCTATATTCTTAGGGCTTTATTTATATACATGGGATCGATTCAAAAATCCAAAGCGACATCTATTATTATTGGTCCCAGTAGCTATTGGTGCTTCTATGTCGGCCGTTTTTATTACGATTGTGAATGCATTTATGAATGCACCGCAGGGCTTTGATCTTGTAGATGGAGAGCTTGTAAATATTCAACCAGTACTAGCAATGCTAAATCCTGCAATGCCAACGAAGGTAGCGCATGTATTAGTAACGTCTTATATGACGTCTGCATTTTTATTAGCTTCTATTGCAGCTTATCGTATGCTGCGAGGATCGAAGCATGTGTATCACAAAAAAGCATTACATCTTTTATTGAAACTTGGACTAGTATTTTCGCTAGCAGCACTGATTGTAGGTGATTTTTCCGGGAAGTATTTAGCTGAATATCAACCAGAAAAATTAGCTGCTGCTGAATGGCATTTTGAAACAAAAGAAGATGCTTCGCTTGTGCTATTTGGAGTATTAGATGGGGAAGAGGTGAAATATGCCATCAAAGTACCGTACGCATTGAGTGTATTGGCGCATAATAATCCTTTTGCAGAAGTAAAAGGTTTAGATCAATTTCCTGAGGACGAACAGCCGCCACTCTATATCCATTATTTGTTTGACATCATGGTAGTGATCGGAACTTTACTAATTGTCGTTGCAGCTATTTATGTGCTAGGTAAGTGGCGAGGATGGAAATTTATTTCTTCAAAAAGTTTTAAGAGAATAGTAGTGGCAGGGGGTCCACTATCGCTTATTGCTGTTGAGGCAGGCTGGTGGTTTGCGGAAGTAGGGCGTCAGCCTTGGATACTGCGTGGTTATATGAAAACGGCGGAAGGTGCTACAACAAGTGGCCAAGTCGATACGATGCTAATACTATTTGCGGGGCTGTACATTGTATTAGCGGTAGGAAGTATCATTGTACTTATCCGTATGTTCCGTAACAATCCGATTGAACGTGAAATTGAAGAACATCAGCAAGTGGAAGGATGTGCAGGGCAATGAGCTTGGAAATATTAGGGATTTCAGTACTATGGTTATTTCTATTTGGCTATGTCATTGTTGCGTCCATAGACTTTGGAGCGGGCTTCTTTAATGCGTATAGTGTCTTGATTGGTAAAGACCAAATACTAGCTAATGTTATTAAGCGCTATTTATCCCCGGTGTGGGAAATTACAAATGTCTTCCTTGTATTTTTCTTTGTTGGAATGGTAGGTTTCTTTCCTCAAACAGCTTATTATTACGGCACAATTTTGCTAGTGCCAGTCAGTATCTCATTAATATTAATAGCAATTAGAGGGAGTTATTATGCATTTGAATCCTACAGCGAAAAAGGTGGACATATTGGTTATACAATGATGTACGGAATTACTGGTTTATTTATACCTGCATCCCTTTCTATTGTGTTAACGATATCTGAGGGAGGGTTCGTAAAAATTGTCAATGAAGAACCGCATTTACAAATTGCTAAACTTTTCACGAATCCGTTAACTTGGTCTATTGTGCTATTAAGTATAGTGGCAGTTTTGTATATTTCGGCTGTTTTCTTAACATGGTATGGGAAAAGAGCGCGGGATGAACATGCCTCTAATTTAATGAGAAAATATGCTCTCGGTTGGTCTTTACCGCTCGTGATAAGTGTAATAGGGATTATGGTGGAGTTAAAGGTACATGTGCCTGAACATTATGAAAACATGTTAAATCTGTGGTGGCTTTTCGCTATTTCAGGTGTGCTATTTCTTTTGACACTAATTCTTTTATTTAAAAAGAAAAACTATGGCATAGCCGTCTTTTTAATGGTTGCCCAATTTGGCTTTGCATTTTTCGGCTATGGTATTTCGCATTATCCGTATTTACTGTATCCGTATTTGTCGGTCTATGATAGCTTTACAAATGAAACAATGGCGATTGCATTAGTGATAGCGTTTGTTGGAGGATTAGTTCTACTCATCCCTTCACTATATTTAGTAATGAAATGGTTTGTGTTTGATCGTGATTATGCTTGCGGTAAACATGATCACCATGCGTAGGGGGAATTATAATGAATCAATTTATTATTTTGTATGCACCTTTTCTTGTAGTAGCTATTAGCATTGCGGTTGGCTTTTGGATAGGACCGAAAGATCGTCAAATTAAGTGATAAACGCATTCATCACTGTAATGTGTGGTTGATTTCCGTTCCGACTGGGCGCTTTGTCGCTGTCGCCTTGCTTTAGCGCAGATAAAACATTTGTTGTTGCTGTCGCTACGCTTGCGCACAGATAAAACATTTGCTGCCGCTACGTTAGCACTACGCTTTCGCACAGAGCAAAGCTTCCTGGGGGCGTCCGATGAGCCGCTTCGCTTCGCTGCAGGGTCTCGGGCCAACAGATGTCTTTTGCGCGAAAGCGTGAGTGCAACGTAGCGGCAGTAGCACGATGTTGGTCACGAAGGCGTTATCACAGGATGTGATGCTTTTAGCCTTCGTTCCTCTATCGCTAATCCCCGAGGAGTCGCCCAGCCTCCACTCCAACCAACTTACAGGTTGATCAAATTCGCATAATAAAATAACTTAATAGGATAAAAACTTGAAAAAAGGGGCTATATGGAAAGTCTTGAATGTTTGACTTTCTATATAGCTCCTTTTGTTTATGGGTTATTTTACTTGATGCAGCGCTCGGATGGTCGTTCGATTTTTACATAGCGCCACAAGCTATTAGCGATGTCACGTGCCTCTTCTGCGTGTACGGTTCCAACGAATGCTTTACGGAAAGGTGTAAGAAGTGATTCGATAATAAAGAGCTTCGGTTTCTCACGCTGTAATTCCTCTAATAAGAATTCCGCGTATTCTAATCCTTCTACTGTTTCGTTCTTAGCTAATCCTTTTTTAAAGCCTGTTAATTGCTCGATGACCGTTTCCTTATCTACTGTTTTAAAATTCGCGACGTTTTGAATCGTATTGATCATTTCCGTACTAATGATGATTTCTTTTGATTCAAGCATAACGGGTATAATTACGCTAATATTGCGTAATGCTACACGTACAATGGCTTCTCGATTTATATATTTATAGTCAGCAATTAAGACTGCGCGTAATGTAAGGTTAATCATACCAAGTGTCTGCACAGCACATTCATAGCTAATGGGACTAATTTCTTCTCCAAAAACTTGTACAAGTCGATTGGCGAGCCACTCTAACTCTTGTAAATAAAAATTTAAAATAATTTTATTCAGTTCTTTATCACGAGAATGGAAAATCGATTCAAAAATCTGAATTAAATTTTGTTCTCGATTGACATACATGAGTACTGCAACTTGCTGTGTTAATACTTCCAAATCAGTAGGATCCTTACCGTAAAGAAGTTCGTGGCGACGATTACTTGCTTCTTCGCGCCCTTCATCTAATATGGCGATTAAGCATTCGTTTTTAGAAGAAAAATGATTGTAAAATGTGCCTTTTGAAATTTTAGCGGAACTAATGATGTCATTAATCGATGCATCTACAATGCCTTTTTCAATAAAAAGAGCACGGGCAGCTGTGATGATTTGTCTTTTTCTTTTGTTCATAACCTCACCTTTTTTAAAATATTATACTCTTATTCTATAGATAAAACGCCTATATATCAATGTTTTTAAAATTTATAATCTTAATTCTTGAAAAAAGTAGACTGCGAGTATAAAATAAGTTTTATCGAAAAAAACAAGAAAGAATTGAGGGATATAAATGAATAGTGAGCAAACACTGAAAAAGCCCCCCTATGGAATGATTTCAATTTTATTTGTGGGTGCTTTTGTTGCTTTTTTAAATAACACATTGTTAAATGTTGCATTACCAACAATCATGAAAGATTTTGATATAACGTATTCAACAGTACAATGGCTCGCAACAGGTTATATGCTTGTGAGTGGTATTTTGGTACCTGCTTCAGCATTCTTCGTAACACGCTTTAAAAATAGACATTTATTTATTGCAGCGATGTCAGTCTTTACAATCGGTACGGTTATGGCTGGCTTTGCACCTAACTTCGGTACACTTTTAGCAGGTCGTATGGTGCAGGCAGCAGGGGCAGCAAGTATGTCACCACTTCTAATGAATGTAATGCTGATTAGTTTCCCAAAAGAAAAACGCGGGGCAGCAATGGGTATTTTCGGTCTAGTGATGATTTCTGCACCAGCAATCGGCCCTACATTATCAGGATATATTGTAGAGCATCACGATTGGCGTATGCTATTCCAAATGATTATTCCGTTTGCTGTCATTAGCTTATTATTTGGTATTTGGAAATTAGATAATGTAATGGAGACGCGTAAAGTTCATTTAGATGTCCCATCAGTACTATTATCAACAATTGCATTCGGTGGTATTTTATATGGTTTCAGTACGGCAGGGGATAAAGGCTGGTCAAGTCCTTGGGTATATGGCACGATTTCAGTTGGTCTACTTGCTTTAATCATCTTCATATTTAAACAACTACGTATGGATCAGCCTTTGCTAGAATTACGTATTTATAAATATCCAATGTTTGCGTTGGGATCAGCTATCTCGGTTATTGTCTCAATGGCTATGTTCTCTGGGATGATTTTAACACCAGCTTATGTACAATCAATTCGTGGAATTGAACCATTCGAAGCGGGCTTAATGATGCTTCCTGGGGCACTTGTAATGGGTATTATGTCGCCGATTACAGGGAAGCTTTTTGATAAATTTGGACCGCGTCTATTAGCGATTATCGGTTTAACGATTACAACAATTGCGACATTTGGTTTAACAAAGTTAGAGTTAGATTCAAGCTATACATTTATTGTGTCCTTGTACACAATTCGTATGTTTGGTATGTCAATGGTTATGATGCCAATTATGACAAACGGTTTAAACCAATTACCACAAATGATGAACCCACATGGTACTGCTATTAATAATACTTTACAGCAAGTGGCAGGGGCGATTGGTAGTGCTGTGATGGTAACGTTCATGAATAACCGTACAAAAGTAAAAGTCGAAGAATTAATTGCAGAGGCAAAAGCCAATGCAGCGCAATCAGGTGTTGCAGCAACGCCTGAGCAAATGCAACAAATGCTGGATCAGATTAAACAAACGGCTTTATTAGATGGTATTACACACTCATTCTTCATTGCGGCTTGTATTACCGTTCTTGCACTTGTACTTGCGTTCTTCTTAAAACGCGTTAAAATTGAAAGCGCAGCGGCTTCAATGGATATGAAAAAACCAACTAAATAATAATGAGTTAATATGCTCCCCTATAGGTAGACAGATGAAAAATATATTTCTGTTTATCGAAGGGGAGTTTTTTGATGCAATATAGCAATACGTATCGTTGTATGGGCACATAAAAATAGCACGGATATGTGCAAAAGCTAAAGGATGGATGAATATTTTAAAATCATCCTAACCTTTTGTGCTAATGTCCGTGCAACAATTTTAATCGTTCTTTTTAAATAATGCTCCTGGCCAAAACGCATATTTACCGAGAACAGTAGTAATAGCAGGTACAAGCAATGGACGTACAATGAATGTATCAAGCAACACGCCAATTGCCGTAACGACACCGAACTGAACAAGTACTTGAATAGGTAAGGTAGCAAGTACAGCGAATGTTCCAGCTAAAATTAAACCAGCAGATGTAATAACGCTTCCTGTTCGTACAACACCTTCCTCAATAGCTGTTAAATGATCTACTGTTCTGCGTTTTTTCCAAATTTCCGAAATCATAAAGATATTATAATCTTCCCCGAGAGCCACTAAAAATACAAATGCATAGAGTGGAATTGCTCCTGAAATGGCATCTGCCCCCATTACATGGTGTAAAATTAGCCAACCTGCACCAAGTGCCCCGAAATAAGAAATAATAACTGTTGCTAATAAGTAGACAGTAGCTGTTATGGAACGTAGATAAATGAATAATAATAAAGCAATTAAAGCAATCATTGTTGGCATAATAACAGTTTCATCGCGTACAGTTAATTGCTGTGTATCATATTGACTAGCTGTTTCACCGCCAATCCAAATATGTTTATCTGCATCTTTTATACCTTCATCCTCAAGCATTTTTATAACCGCTGCTTTAAGCTCTGGAATATGAGCTAACGATTCCTTAGCATAAGGATTCGTGTTTAAAGAAATCTCGTACAATTGGATAGCATTATTTTTCTCTCCAATTCGGCTATCTGCAACACTATCAATATAAGAGATTTCAGCTAATTGCTGCTGCAAGCGGATATCTATACCCTCAGTATCAATGACGAGCTGAACTGGAGCTAATTCGCCAGGTGAAAAATTTTCTTCTATTAAATGAAAGCCTTCGCGGGATGGCATATTCTCAGGAAATGACGATAATAGATCAAAAGTATACTGAATACGTGGTACGAATGCTGCTAACCCACCAAGGAACAGTAAAGTGACAACAATGACCACCCATGGTTTATGCGTTACAGTGCGCCCAATTGTGCGGCTTATTTTATGTGTTGGTTTGTGCTGTTTTTTTCCTTTTTTATAAGCCATATCCTCTGTTCGCGGTATGAATGGGAAGAAGGCAACTCGACCTATAATAACAAGAATTGCTGGAAGTACAACTAACGCTGCTACACCCATCACTAGTACACCAAAGCTAAACGGAATTGCAAAGCGTTGGAATGCACCATAATGGGCAAGGCTAAGAGTAGCTAAACCGATAACAACCGTTAATGCACTCATCATAATCGCACCGCCAGACTCCTTTATAGTAAGCTTCATGGCAGTAGTCTTATCTTCAATATGAAATAATATCTCTCGATACTTTGATATTAAAAATAAACAATAGTCTGTACCTGCTCCAAAGAGTAATACAGTCATAATAGAGACAGCCTGCGAGTCCTTATTGATCCATCCATGATCGGCGAAAAAACCGAGCGTTGGACTTATAACGACGTAGGCAAGAGCAACAACCATTAATGGAATAATGGCTAATAACGGTGAACGATAAATAATAATTAGTAATACTAAAACAAGGAGCACTGTCGCAATTAGTAATTTAACATCAGCTTGGGAGAATAAACCGACAGCATCCGTAGCGATACCAACCGGTCCAGAATAACGCACATGAAGATTGTCACTAACTAATTCTTTATCTAGTTGGATATTATACTTATCCATTGTTTTTGTTAATGACTTTAAACTCTCTCGCAACGCATCCGTAGCCACGCCTTTTTCAAAGAAAACAGGAGTTACAATTGTTGTGCCATTGTCAGATGCAGACGCTAAAAAGGCTTGAGGTGGCATTTTATCATATGGTGGAATAACAGTTTGATTTGCTAAAGGTTTAGCTTTAAGCTCTCCGTAAACTTTTTGGATAGCAGCAAAATCATCAGTAGTTAGCCCGCTGTCTCGATGCCAAACGAGTAATAATGGTGTACCTGCATCATTCGGAAATTGTTCTGCAATAATAGTTGCTGCCTGCTGAGACATTTCATTTTCTGGTAAATTTTTACCAGATTCACTCTTGATACTATTAATCTGTGGCCAGGCAAATGACAGTACAACAACTAGTGAAATCCAAAAGGCAAGGGCTAAAAAGCGCCCTTTTTTACTTGTTACCATTGAGCCCCATTGCTCTAGTGGGTGCTTTTTCATTTAAAGACCTCCGTTTCATGTAAGTAATTTTAATTATATATACCAGAAGGTTAATTAATCAATTGTAAAAAAAATATATGCTATACTATGTCTAAAATGAATCCTTTATAAGGGGGCGAACTTGTTGAAGCAGTCACCGCGTGTTCTCGGAAGACCTCGCCATAATGAGAATGCGAAACCAAAAAAAGATATTGTTCTTGAAACCGCAACAAGGCTTTTTATCAAAGAAGGCTATAAAAATATTTCGATGGCTGATGTAGCAAAAGCTTGTAACGTTACAAAGGCTACTATCTATTACTATTACCCGACTAAAGGGGATTTATATACATCAGCTATGCTGGCAATGATGGATCAAATTAAACTTTCCATTTTACAGATTTTAGAGGAGTCAATATCATTTAAAGATCGGTTAGAGAAGCTTGTTGAAATTCATTTATCGGCCACTGTAGATATTGATATGAAAAATTTTATGAGAGAAGCGACAATTAATTTATCGGAATCTCAGTTAAAAGAAGTGCAAGCATCAGAAAATAATATGTATAAAACGATAGAGCATGCGATGCAGTTAGAGATGGAACTAGGCACGATTCGGAAGGGGAATGCTACTTTTTTTGCCCATTCGTTTTTGGCTTTAATGTCAGTAGGATACGTTAAAGATGGGGAAGGGAACAGGATATTTCAATCAGAAGCTACGGCCGCGAAAGAAATTATAGACTTTTTCTGGAAATCTGTTGAAAAATGATTTCTTTCATTTTATGTAGTATTTATGCTGAAAATAAAATAAGTATTACGCAATCGATTTAGGGGAAGCTTAGATCAGAAGAATTTTAATAAATTTGAGATTAAAAATGTTGTATTTGGGATACAAAGCAAACTTAATTACAAATATATAGTTACAAATCAATGAATTTTGAAAAGATTGTCGAAATTGTGATTTAGCTCATTGAAATAATATACAAACAACCTTATAATGGAGGTTGTAACGTCACCAAGACAAGATAGGATGGAATTATGATGCGCTTTTTGCAAAATAAAGTTAACATTGTAATAACAAATTATACGAATTGCTATCCAGTTCTTGAGACTGGTGATTTGTAAGATATAAGCGCTGTAACGACTGTTAAGAAGTGCCTTAATGGTCTTTTTTACATGGAAGCAATAAAAATTAAAATAGTGATAGTGATGGCAAAGGAGAGTTCAAAATGTCAGAAACGAATAACCAAACACAGTCTGAACAATTAACTGTGAGTCAAGAACAATTGGATGTGCTAGATCAATTATTAAAGCCTGAGGTTCAGGAATCACTTACAACTTTAGTTGAACAATTACCAAAGTTAACTGAAATGATGACGCTATTAACAAAATCATATGAGTTTGCTCAAGCTGTTGCAACTGACGAAGTACTGAAAAATGATACTGTTGGTGCGGTAACAGAAATGGCAGGCCCAGTAGTAGGCTCAGCTAAAAATCTTGCAGCTACTGCAATTGAAGCGAAAGACCGTGCGTCTGAAAGCCAAGAAGTAATTGGTTTATTCGGTCTTATGAAAATGTTAAAAGACCCACAAGTTCAAGGTGTTTTCCGTTTTGTTAATGCTTTCTTACAAGTAAGCGCTGAACGTAAAGCTAAATAAGACTCGACTCGAGATATATTCAAAACGTACGGACGGAGGATTAATTAATCATGTCAAAAGAAATCGTCATCTTAGGTGCTGGTTACGCTGGCGTTTTAACTGCATTAACAGCACGTAAGTATCTATCAGCTGATGAAGCTAAAATTACTGTAGTAAACCAATTCCCAACACACCAAATCATCACTGAACTTCACCGTTTAGCTGGTGGTACAATTGCTGAAGGTGCTGTTGCTTTACCACTTAAAAAAATCTTTAAAGGTTTAGATATCGATTTACAAATCGCTAAAGTTACAAAATTCAACGTAGACAGTAAAAAAGTTGACCTAGATACTGGTTATACTTTAAATTACGATACTTTAGTAGTATCTTTAGGTAGCCAAACTGGATTCTTCGGTATCCCAGGATTAGAAGAAAATTCAATGGTACTTAAATCAGTGAACGAAGCAAATAAAATTAACAAACATATCGAAGACCGTATTAAAGCATATGCACAAACAAAAGACGAAGCAGATGCAACAATCGTTATCGGTGGTGGCGGTTTAACAGGTGTAGAGCTTGTTGGTGAAATCGTGGACAACTTCCCGAAAATCGCAGCAAAACACGGTGTTAACTTTGCTGACCTTAAAATTAAACTTGTTGAAGCTGGTCCAAAAATCTTACCAGTACTTCCGGATGTACTTATCCAACGCGCTACGGAAAGCTTAACAAAACGTGGCGTTGAATTCATTACTAGCACTCCTGTAACAGGTGTTGATGGTAATGTCATCTCTCTTAAAGATCGCGAACCAATCGTTGCCAATACGCTTATTTGGACAGGTGGGGTAGCTCCACTTCCAATCGTAGGCGAGTCTGGTCTTGCAGCAGACCGCGGTAAAGCTACGATTAATGAATTCTTACAATCTACATCTCATGATGATGTATTCGTAATCGGTGATGCATCTGTAGCATTACCAGCTGATGGCGGACGTCCGCTATACGCACCAACTGCACAAGTTGCATGGCAAATGGGTGAGTGCGCTGGATACAACTTATTCGCACAATACAAAAACCAAGAAATGAAGCCTTTCTCTGCAATTAACTCTGGTACACTTGCAAGCTTAGGCCGTAAAGACGCTGTTGCGACAATCGGTGCTAGCAACACACAACTTAAAGGTCTTCCTGCAACACTTATGAAAGAAGCGTCTAACATTCGCTATCTGACACACATTAAAGCGCTATTCGGCTTAGCGTATTAATTTATATTTTTCTAATTAAAACCACTTTTGCAATGGACATAATGTCTGCTGTGAGGGTGGTTTTATATTTGAGATAATTCTGTGGAATTGTGAAGAAAGTAGCAATATCTCTTGAACAAAACCGGATAAATTTGTTATTTGCTTTATTAATCGTTATAAAACAAGTAAAATTTATACATGTTATATAAGAAAATTTATCTAGAGGTGATAAGTTATGTTAACGATGTTTCAATCAAAAAAAGAGGATATAGAGCAATTTAAGATAAAAATAGATGAGCTTAATGCAAAGCTTGATAAAAAGGATCATGAATTCCAAATATTTTTAAATGACTTACATAAAGAACTTATTTCGACTATTGAACAACATGATATAGTCAATAATCAACATATAGTTTTAGGAAAAATGGTTACCAAAATTCTAGAGGAATTTAACAAAGTAGAGGATAGCACAATTCACTCTAACACTATATCTGAAAATGCACTTGAAAAAGGTAATTCTTTAATTACTTCATCAGATGAGATGGTGACACTTTCAATTGAAAGTAAACAAGCTGTCCAAGAAGTGGAGTATTTAATTGATTCTCTAGGTGAACAATCTCAAAAAACTTCATCGAGCATGAACCAATTAAGTGATCGCTCTAAACAAATTACAGAAATTGTAAAAGTTATTAGTGATATTTCCAATCAAACCAATTTACTTGCGTTAAATGCATCAATAGAAGCAGCTAGAGCGGGCGAGCATGGAAAAGGGTTTTCGGTTGTTGCCGAGGAAGTAAGAAAACTAGCAGAAAATACAAAAACTAGCACAGAGGATATAGCCAACCTTACGAAAAAAATAGAAGAGCAAATTTCAGAAGCCTATGAAGATAATAAGAACAATATGCAGTTAGTTACAGAAGGCATAAAAAAGAGTACCGAAACCTCTGAACAAATAAATGCATTATTGCTAATGATTACAAATGTTCAAGGTGAGGTGAATGGACTGCTTGATTATATCAAAAGTCAAAAAATTTCCAATGAAGATGTTATGAATAAATTTAATACTACAACGATTTTATTTGACGAGACAAATAAAGTACTAACAGATCATATAGATGAATCGGAAGTTGTAACACAAAAATTATTGGAAGCAGTAGATAAAGTAAAATGCTTTCCAACTACTTCCTAATGGTAGACGGACACTAAAATATACGGTTTAAACTTCGAAAAAGGCAACCTCTTGCGGTCCTACATACAAACAAGAAGTTGTCTTTTTCTATTTTCCTTTACTAGTTTAAGTGTGTGATGATTCACATTTCAAATTCACGGGGAAGAAGGATTTTTTGCACTTTATTCTCTAGTCTCTAAAGCTTAGAAATATTTGAATAAAATTTGGCCTTTGAAGGTTGAATAGTAAAAATAAGTAGAGTAATTGATACTAATAACATTATAAGAGCAGCAGAAACAACAACATATCGTATAGATATAATTTCAGCGGAAACCCCAAAGACGGCAGTGATGATAATAATGAACAAGGCTTCTACAAAACCATAAATACTGCCTATTCTCCCCATGCTATCGACAGGAATATTGTTTTGATAAAACGTATAGAAGCCCGTATTGGCAAAGGCCATCGCAAAGGACAAAATAAAGCATCCTAAAGAAGCGATAAGAAATGTATAAGAGGATGTGAAAATTAAATAGCCTAATGCTGTTATTAATGACCCCAAACCTATAAGCCAAGCAGTTGGTATTTTTTCAACGATCGCTGTATTCATTAAAGAACCAACTAATACTCCAGCACCTGCTATGCCCACCAAAACACCGTATTCACCTTCGGATAATGATAGTACTTGAGTAGCAAATGCAGCTTCTAAAGAATCCGTCGCTGTCATCATGACAATCATTACACTAAATAAAAGATAGATCATCATAATATAAGGATTTTTAAGGCTAAATCTTATAACAAGCTTCCAATCACTGTATAAAACCTTGTAGGAAAATTTCGCATCGGCCTTACTTGCCAGTTGTTGATTAGCCTCAATATTAGGCATTCCAAATGTAATACAGGCTGATAAAAATAATGCAATGGCATTCAAGTAAATTGCCATATTAGGTGATCCAATCATAAATAGCAGTCCTGCAATAGCTGGACCAGTTACGAATGCGCCGGAATCAAGTAAGCTACGAAGCGAGTTAAAACGTTTTCTTTGTTCAACGGGTATCAATTTCGTAATGTAGGTCATCGAAGTCGGATGATACATAGAGCTAGCTATTGTGATAACAAAGACCATGAAATATATCCAAGGCAAAGTAGAGAAGAAAGGTAGTGTGACAATTAGTAAAGATTCGAAAAGGTTGAGAACAATCATGAGATATTTTTTATTTAAACGATCTATCAAACTACCTGACCAAAAACTGGCGAAAAGTTTGGATAAAGCCCTAACGATATATAAGCCAGACACAGCGATAGCGGATCCAGTAAGGTTTAAAACAATTAGATTTAAAGCTATAAAATATATCCAGCTTCCGACGCTGGATACTCCAATACTAAACAATAATATGGCCGGATAACGCCACGTTTCTATTAATTTATTCACACTCATATAAATTCCTCCCTTTAGTTATGACAAGTAACAACTAAAACAAAAAAATCCCACCCCCAAGACGATTTGTCTTAGGGACGAGATTGTGGAATTTATACTCACGTGGTGCCACCCTAGTTCACTATTATGTCGCCATAATAGCCTTTTCAGTACGGCATAAATATGTATGCTTATACTGTTTCTCTGTAACGGGAGTTCCCGTCGCATCATCATTCAAGCAGAAATCCAATGCGCTACTCCGAGGCTTGTTTCAATAATTCGTTCTTACTCGTTTTCAGCAACCCGAGCTCTCTGGGAAGAACAGCCTTATTTACTCTTCTCTTCAATGTATTTTTTAATAGTGTAGCATATATTTGTAATTCTGGTAAAGTGTTCTTTGGAATTTTTAAAACATTCCGATAAATTCTGGAATGATTCCGATATTGCATGAAAAGGTTCCGATATTCTTATTGAAGATAGGTTGTAAGCTCTGTTAAAAGTGATTGGCAAAGAATCACTGACTCTACTGTATGATTTTTTATTTCAAGAGAATGGTCAGCATTTTCTACAATAGTAAGCTCAAATGAAGAAAGTAGTTCTAATCTTTCTTTAGAAAAATGAGGGTCAGCAGTACCGATTGCTAAAAATGCCTGCTTTCCAAGCAAATTTTTCATCACATGATCAAGTGACAATAGGGGTGTCAAAAGTACATAACGAGAAGGAACAGATTACACTCGCTGCATATAAAAATCTGTGATCGGTAATGTTCCGAGTGATTTTCCTATGTATACAGCTTCGCTATAAGATTTTGTGCTTAAAATAAATTCCACAATAGGGTTTGCGGCATTATAAACCATTGCTGAAATAGCTTCTGGTTCCTGTTCAAATTGTTGCGAATCAAACGTATAGCATACTTGTACTACATCATAGCCAAGCTCCAGCATCAGCTCAGTAGAATAATAAAGAAGTGGTTTTTCATACGTATAGCCAGTGCCAGAAAACATGAAGCACACCCTGTCACTTTCGTTATCAAAGTAATTGTATGGAATATCGTTGTATTGTTCTTTTCTTAGTTTGATTTTCATCATAATTCCTCCTTGTCATACCAAATTGTTGAAAGGTCGATGTGCCCTAAGTGATTGAAGTTCAATTCTAAAATATCATGAGCAAACGGAATATCGTCGAGATGTGTAAATAATGGTATCAAAATAGCTTCTTCAATTAAATAGTGGTTTAAAGAATCGAAAAGTGACGGCCATTCTGCCATCGTGGCTAATTTAAATTTTTCAAAGATATTTATAAAATAAGCATCTTCTTTGCACACTTTGTAAATTGGAGAAACTGGGCTGAACAGGTCATGCAATTTGTGAAAAGCGCTATTAACAGTTGTGACATTCGTATAAATAAATGCATCGTACTTAAGAGGTTGAGGATTATCTTTAATATAATTTGATAGTGTTAATGTTTCTATTTGTGGGTGGTAACCATATTTCGCTAAAGATGAAACTAAGTGTTGGATTAAATTTAATTTCTCTTTAGGTACACCGATTTTTAAAACCTCTTTTTTACATAGAGTCGAGATAGTTTTACTAAAATTTCTTAAATGATTTTGTAATGCAAAATCATTCTCAATAGCTGTATATAAATGTTTATGTATTATGTTTTTAATATGTTGCCTTTGCGCTTTAGTAGAACAAGATTCTTTATTTTTATTTAAAATGACTGCACAAATCCCGTTTTGGATATTCATTTTTTTACGATTATTATCATTTGAGAAATTAGTTTGATAAAACGAATTAGATCCTTTTGGAAGTATGTTTAATTCTACCGTATGCAATAATGCTCGCATGCCGAAAAAATTGTCAAATGCTTCTAAAACAATTTGGTGAGATGTATGTTTTGATACAGCAAATGAACCTGTTCCGAAAACTACATTATCTACAATCTTAAAGATACTTGCTTGTATATCTGTTAGTAAGTGTAGTGCATATGTGCAAGACTCCGAAAAAATAAAATCAATTGTCCACATATCAACAATAATAATTTCTCGAATAGGCTGCCACAAAGGTAGATGTAGTAATTGGCGTAAACACCAAGCTACATCATGTGCTGTTAGTAAATCGCCATTGTGGAATGCAACATTTTTTCGTAAATAAAGACGCAATGTTTCTCCATTAACTTGCCAATGGTGCGCAAGAGAAGGGAGGAGATTACCATTTTCATCTGCTTCAACTAAACGATTTGTTAAATTGGATATGAGTGCGGCACTATAAACATCGTTTACTTGATTCGGTTGTAGAGTGTGAATAGGGTGGTAGATTGGTACAATCAGATGCTCATTATAAAAGATATTGTTTTTTATATTTTGTTGATAGAGATGCTTAAATTTCACAGCTAAAGAATCTGTTAAATTAGGAAATGCAAATAATTCTTCCCAATCCATCATAGTCATTGTTGGGAGATGAGATTTAAGTTGATCTACAATAATTTGTTCAATATCTTCTTGCCATTGAATTTTGGATAAGTGTCCACGACCATTCCCGGCATTATAAATAAGCCAATTGTGTTGCTGAAACAATTTAAGGTAACGATTCAGTTGTTTAGGACTTATCTTTAATATAGTTGCTAATTGTTGGTGATGAAAGTCGTTGTCTTTCTGATGACAATAGAGCGAAAGTAAATAAAACAGTGTTTTATCTTTTGATAGAAAGGTGGACATTTAATATCTCCTTTTGTCTCTTTTTGTGAAATTTGTTTTATTTTATAATCTAACTATAACAAGGGGGGAGAAATTTATGAAGGCTGTGATTATTAATGAGTTTGGAACTTCTGATGTTTTAAAGTACGTAGAATGTCCAAAGCCGACTATTTCAGCAGGGGAAGTATTAATACGTACGACATATACGAGTGTGAATTTTGCTGATATTAAAAATAGAACAGGTAATAAAGCAAAAGCAAATTTTCCAATGATACTTGGTTTAGATGTAGCAGGTGTAGTTGAAGAGGTTTACGATGAAAATAGTGCATTTAAAGCTGGTGATGTCGTTATTGCATTCCCGAAAGATGGAGCATATGCAGAATATGTGGTAGCGAAAGAGCATCTTGTCTTCAAAGTTCCAAATGATGTCTCTTTGGAGAAGGCAGCCGCTGTGCCAACGGTTTTGTTTTTATCCTATCTCTTAACACATCAAATCGCTCCAATTCGTACAAACGATAGCGTACTAATTCATGCTGCATCTGGCGGGGCAGGGACAATGCTTATTCAAATGGCGAAAAAGCTAGGTGCTAAAAATATTATTGGCACAGTTAGTGATATGAAAAAAGCGACAATTGCCTATGAGCTAGGTGCCCACCATGTACTGACATACGATAATTTTAGTGCGCAAGTCAATGAATATACGGATGGTCAAGGTGTAAACATCATTTTTGACTCCATCGCTGGAAATATTACAGAAGAGAGCTTTCACTGTTTAGCTCCGTATGGTACGCTAGTGCAATTTGGAAATAGTAGTGGTAAAGCAGGTAATATAAAAACATCTGATTTACATAATAGCTGCCGTAATGTGAAAGGTTTTAGTCTAGGAACGACTCGAGCTTCCAAGCCAGAAATGCTACAACAAGTTACCCAAGAGATGTTTGCATTGCTGAAGGAAGAGAGCTTCCAAGTACCTATTGCGAAAATCTTTAAATTAGAGGACATGCAGAAAGCCCATGATTTGATGGAAAGTCGCCAGCATCAAGGGAAAATATTAATTAAAATATAAAGTAATCAAATCCTAGTGTAGATATAAAAAAGATGACTCTGATATTGTAAAGTCATCTTTTATATCGGCATAGTTAGTGTTATTGCTTGTCTAGTTCATTGATTTTTTCATATATACGTCGTTTGCGATAGAGCATAATTCCTGCTTCAGCTACATCTTGAATCATTCCTTTATTTGCATAGGCTCCGAAAATCATCCCAGCTACCGGAATCATTTGAAACAGCTTTTTCCAGCCGAATTGATCGCGATACGTAAAAAATACTTCCTGCCAACCTTGCAGTTGTGAAATCATATCCTCTGCGACACGATCCGTCGTATGCATAGAAGAAAGCTCTTTCAATATAGCTTCTTTGCCGACAATATCAGCAGAGGAGAATTGGAGACATTTAACGATAAAAATTCGTTCCATTTTATCGTTTGGATTATAGCCGTGAATGATCGCAATCTCCTGCAATGTTTTTAAAGCCATTCCTAAAATAAAAGGAATGTCTATAGCTAGTGTAAAGATACCACCAAAGCCGGTAGAAGCACCTTGTACTGTTGCTAACTTTACGCGTTCATTTTGAAGTTTGTCACTTAGAGCAATCATATCCTCCAAAGGAATTTGTCCTATATCAGATATGGCAAAAATTTTATGAAACGAAGAATTGTTGCGTATTTTCTGCAGCATAGCCTGTTCATTAATTAAGTATTGCCCACCTGATTGAATATAGCTCCCTAATTCATCAACTAGTAATGCTATCTTATTTTGGAGAAAGGCAGGTGTCATCTTATCTAAGATTTTAAACGGAATGCGACCTAATTTCTCCCAAAACCACAAATCTTTTTGATCTTTCTCCCACGCTTGAACTTCTTGCAAATGCTTTTCTAATTGCTCGAGATTCTCCATTTTGTCTTTTCCCCTTATATGTGCATTTAGTATAAATACGAAAAGGTTTTTAAAAAGGTTTCGATTGTTTTTATAAATCTTGAAATTAAGCTGATGTAGATGATTGCCAAACTGTTGCAAGTAACGCTATACCTTCTTGGATTTGCTCAAGGGTAAGCCCACCATAGCCTATAATGACCATAGCATGTTCAGAGTTGTGCTGATAGGAGGTTGAACATGGGTAAACTTGGATACCTTTCTTTTGCACAAGCCTAATCGCCTCTTGTTCAGAAAGTCTTTTTGGTAACTTCATAACGATGTGTAGTCCTGATTTTTCACCAATTACTTCGAATTCATTCGAAAAATGGGTGTTAATAGCTGCTAGTAAAGTCTGTTGCTTTTTACGATACACAGTGCGCATTTTGGCTAAATGCTTATCGAATAAACCTTGAGCAATAAAATCGGCTAACACAAGCTGATCTATTTTGGAAACAACAGATTTTTGTTCTTGATTAAAATGAGTAAAAGCTTCGACTAACGATTTAGGCAAAATCATGTAACTCATGCGCAGCGATGGGATAAGAGTTTTGGAAAATGTTCCGAAATAAATTACGCGTTGAAGTTGATCCATTTTTGCTAAAGAGGGGATAGGGAGCCCCTTATAACGAAATTCTGAATCATAGTCATCTTCAATAATATATGCTTTTTCAGTAGTAGCCCATTGCAGAAGTGCTGCACGCCGTTCAACAGGCATAACCATGCCTAATGGAAACTGGTGTGCGGGTGTTGTGTATAACATGTGAATTGATTTTTTCGGTATAGTAACTCCTGAGTTATCAACAGGAATGGCATGAGTTGTTAGTCCACATTGTTGTAATGTTGCATGTACTCTTTTAAAGCCAGGATCCTCTAAGCCTACTTGTGCTTTTGGGCCAAAAAAGTGACATAGAGCTTGAAGCTGATTTTGTGTACCACTATAAATAAACACTTGTGATGCCTCACAAGTAACCCCTCTGGATCGTTCAACATAACGAGCGATTTCCGTCCGCAATATTACTTCTCCTTGCCAAGGACTTGTCGTTAAATTATCCACATTGAAGTGCTTTTTCAACAGCTTATGCCAGCTGGAGAATGGAAAAGCTCCCTTATCCACATGTCCGTTATTAAAATCAAATTTTATAGTATATGTAGCTGATGCTTTAGCTGTGGATATGTGATGTTTTTGCTGCTGTTCCCATTCAAATTCAAAGGGTGCTATAAAATAGCCAGAGCGTTCCTTACTATAGATATAGCCTTCAGCTAGTAATTGCTCATAAGCTTCTTTAATTGTATGGACACTAACGTCAAGCGTTATTGCAAGAGTCCGTTTAGAAGGTAATTGCTCATCGGCCATCAGTTTTTTGCTTAAAATTGCTTGTTTTATTTCTTCGTAAATTTGCACGTACTTCGGTGAATCTCCAGTAAAAGAGATCGATAAATCCAAAATGTTGCACCTCCTGGTATGGTGTATTTTTTGAAAATTGGTTCTATCTATCATATCAAAATTATCGTTAAATATTGAAAAGGAGTGAAGAAAATGAATTTTATAGCACTAGAAAATGAGGTTGTATTGCTTAAGCCGTTAGAACATGAGGATATTCAAGGGTTATTAGAGGCTGCAAGTTACCCAGAGATTTGGTCACATATGTCCACAACTATAGAAAAAATGGACGATGTGAATAAATTTGTGGATAATGCATTACTAACAAAACGAGAAAAAACCGAGTTCCCATTCGTAATTGTGGATAAAAAATCTGAACAAATCATCGGTTCGACTCGATTTATGGACATTGATGATACGCATAAACGGCTTGAAATAGGAACTACATGGATTTCACCTGCTTTTTGGCGTACGGCTATTAATACGAATTGCAAATATTTATTATTACAATACTGCTTTGAGCTATTAAATCTACAGCGTGTACAAATTAAAACTGATCATGAAAATGTGCGTTCACAAAGGGCAATTGAGCGTCTAGGAGCAACAAAAGAGGGGATCTTACGTAATCATATGGTGCGTAAGGATGGCACAACTCGTCATACTGTGATGTACAGCATTACGCTACAAGAGTGGCCACTAGTGAAAAAGCATTTGCAGCAGTTGCTAAATGACGCTACCGAGAAATTTGGATAAAGAAATTATTATACTAAAAAAAGAATGGTCATTAGTCGACCATTCTTTTTTTATAAATATATCCTACTACAATCCAAGTTACTATTGACCATGCGATGATAGTAGCTATTGGAATAATGACATCCATTGTTGTGTATGTGCCTTCTAGAGCTTCACCTAATACTACCAATTGGGAACTTGGTAACCATTCAGCAATCTTGAAAATCGGACTAGCAGAAGGTAGAGCTAGTGCAAGAGGACCACATGAGAAAATTAGGATAACAGGTAGTATAATAAGAGATCCTTCCATAATCGTTTTGGCGAATAATCCACATAATGTTCCCATTGCAATATAGAACACAGTTGAAACTATTAAAGCGATAGCTAAGATGAAAAGGTTAGCTGGGTTATAGCCAACAATGAAAATAGTCAATGCTACGATTACTATCGTAATAATAAAGACAAACAAGCTTTTACCAATTAAAATATCGCCAAGTGAAGCAGGGGAAAGCATCAAACTGCGAAGCGTATTTTTTTCTTTTTCTTCAGCAATTAGACAACATTGTACATAGGTAGTCACCATAGAAAATGCAATATTAATTGAAAGGAAATAGGTTGCGATAGTAGCTGAGCCCGTTTTACTATATAAAAATGCCAAAATAAGTGGCATAAATACCATAATGGATACCGCATAGTTACGTGAAAATTCCTTATAATCCTTCATTAAAATAGCTTGAATACGTGTCATTGAAAGGTTCATACTAAATCACTCCCTGTTATTTGCATAAAAATATTACCTAGTGTCGGCTCGTTTGTATAAATGCGAGAAACTTCGTTAGATTGCATCCAATGAAACAGCTTTTCTGCATCCTGCTTTCCATTTTGAATGACTTCGCTAGCGCCATTTTTTAGTTCAACTGTAATAGACTCATCACCAAACTCTTTTTTCAAATCTTTTGGCGAACCAATTGCTCTAATTTTACCTTTATGTAAGAAGGCGACACGATCACAAAGTATCTCTGCTTCACTCATATCATGTGTTGTTAAAAATATTGTTGTACCCATCTCGTTTAATTTACGCAAGCCGTTATAAATATGCTGTGTATTAACGGGATCGAGTGCAGAAGTTGGTTCATCTAAAAATAATAGTTCTGGTTTATGCATGATGGCACGTGCTAGCGTAACACGTTGCATCATTCCTTTAGAAAGCTGACTAATTTTCTTTTTACGATCACCGTATAGGTTAACAAAATCCAAAGCATCTTTGACGGCTGATTTAGGTAATTGATATAAATTACTGAATAGTAATAAATTCTCCTCGATTGAAAGTCGTGTATATAGTCCGCTATTATCTGTTAAAATACCAAAGCGTTTACGATTGTTACTTTGTTTCATCTCATTTGCTGGGCGGCCAAACAATAAAACGTCGCCATCAGTTTTTTCAGTTTGTGCTGTTAATATTTTTATAGTAGTTGTTTTTCCAGAACCACTAGGTCCAAGAAAGCCAAATATTTCTCCTTTTTGAATGGTAAATGAAACATCCTGTAATGCTGTTTCCTTATTAAATGTTTTTTTCAAATGCTGAACATCGATTACTGCGTTCATTTGAAAACCTCCCTGTGTTGTTGTTGATGTCTCAACTATAAGGGACAATGAAGATAACAACATTAAATTACAGGTGAAAGGCAGTGAAATGACCATTAGTGGTGAAATTTTTCAGCTGACAGGAGTCGTTTATTTCCTGGGAAATCTACTATATTCCGAGTATTTCCTTTAAATCTGCGAGTTTGTTTTTCGACAAAGGTACTACGGTCTTTTCAGTGCTATTCAAAGCTAAGCTGTAGCTATTGCGAGTCCACGTAATGATTTCCCGTACCTTTTGTAAGTTAACGATATAAGAGCGATGACTTCTAAAGAAGCCGAACGGTGTCAATTTTTGTTCAAGCTCATTTAATGATAATGTGCATGGATAGGCTTCACCTGTAACATACAGTGAAACAACACCCTCAACACTTTCGATATAATCGATTTCAGGAGGATTAAATAAAATAATCTTATCGTTCTTCTTTGTAGGGATTTTATCAAGTCGAATCGGTGTACTTTCAAGAGAGGGAGAAGCTGGTTCTGTCTCATCTTCTTTCACATCTAATGCATGTAAACCGATTGAATCCAGTCTATGTATTTCTGTACTCGAAGCGATTAAATCCTCGAAATTGTTAGATAGTAAAATGATTGTTTTATTTTGCTTTTGAAGGACATCCAATAACTGAATGGCTTTTTGTTTGGAAAACTCATCCAGATTCTGAAAAGGTTCTTCTAAAACTTGTATCGGTGCCTGATTAAGATATGTATGCAGTAATTTTAAGCGTTGCTTTTCGCTATTTGAAAGCTTGCTAATCTTCATCCTTTTTTGCTCCATTAAAGCGAACAATGCTAATACATCCTCCATCTTTTCAGAAGAAGCATTGAAAAGCTTTAAGCAAAAGTTGATGTATTCTCGAACCGTCAATCGCTCATACAAGGCATTTTCACGAAAATGTGTATATGTATTACTTTGCTTCGCAAACCACTGGATTAATGTATGTATTTTCGACACATCCGTATAGATGCCAATAATAATACCAGGCTGCATAGATAGGTGAAAGTTTGGATAAATTACATTTCCTCCTTCTATATAAGGGTCAATAATTATGCTTTCATTTTGGTCCATCGTGTAGTCCTCCTTGATGTTTAATTTCAAAAAATTGTGAGATTTCAGCCTGTGCCTGTAGATAACTTTTATAACAGTAGTTTGGATTATTGCAGTCCATAAAACCATGCAGACCTAGATATTGACTCGTATGAACAAGTGGTAATGTTTCGAGTGTTTCTTTTAATTCATGGACATTAAAACTTTTCTCATCTCTTGGAAAAATGACGAGTGTCGGGCAAGAGGGGATTACATCCAGGTATTGTCGAATGCGTGACCCATAAACGCAAACGATCCCTTGTAATGGCAATGTTGATAATCTCCAAGCTAATGTTGCACCCACGCTAAATCCGATTAACAGCACTTCGTCATAATATGATCTTGCCTCCAATACTTTTTCGGTTAATTGTTCGAGTGGAGCATCAAAGCCAATTTCATTTATGAAATAATCATAAGCCTGCTGTTCTTGTTCGTATGGGAATATTCTATTGTCTGAATATAAAGTAATGCACTCAATAGTAGTGTTGGCGTTACTGTATGCCTCAGCTTGCATTTTTATAAAATCATTGACTCCATAAATCTCATGTAATATAAATACTTTCCTTTTCATTTTGACCTCATTTTGTTTTTTCAAATAGTGTATCAAAAAGTAATCATATAGTATATTTTATAAAATTTTGGTATTTAATTTATTATATCGAAATAATTATTTAGTGATTGATAAAGTTGCCTTACATAAAAAGTGAAAAATCCACGCAGACTTTTGTGGCTATTGATTTGACCACAGAAACCGGGGTGGATTTTTTGTTAATAGAAGACTTTATTTTGAACCTTTAGACATAAAACCTTTCATTTCCATACTAAGCGTAGTAAGCTCATCAATAATTTCACTAAAGTCCTGAACTAGTTGTGTCTGTTCATTTGTGGCACCATTTATTTGAGTCATGTTTTGCTTTAAATTTTCAAGATTATGATTGATGCTTCGAAGTGAGGATTCAATGTTATCAGTAGCAGTAGTTGTTTCGGTAGAAAGCTTGCGAACTTCTTGTGCGACTATATTAAATCCGGCACCATGCTGACCTGCTCGTGCTGCCTCAATCGATGCATTTAATCCGAGTAAATTGGTTTGACGAGAAATATTTTTAATTAAATCGGTAATACCATTTGTTTTTTCAGCATCCTCTAAAGCAAATTGTGTTTGCTTATTAATTTCCTCGCTAGTTGCAGCTAGCTCCTCCGAATGAGAGGCAATTGTATGTACTTTATCCTGTAGGTTATGGATAATATCATTCATAGTAAGAATATATTTCTCCATTTGTAGCGAATGGTCAATAGGTACTCCAAAGGCTAGCGCGCCTACGATTCGTCCATTTTCACGAACGGGAAAAGAAAATGCGTTAAATTCCACACCATAAAATTCTTTTGGTACAGGTTCATCAGTGCTTTCTCCTTTAAGTGGAAGATGTAAAATTGCATCACCTGGGAGAATTTTTTGTCCAATTTTATAACCAGAATCTATCCGTTTCCCAGGTAAATAAGCAATAATACTCTCACTCTCTTTATCTACTAATCCAATCATGGACTCGCCCTTCATAGCTAAATGAATGTAGGGCAATGACGCTGATAATGCTTCAATAATATTCATAATAACCTCCTCAGTATATGTAAGCCCTATTAATTGAGCCCCATAATTTTGTCCTTCTAAAAACGTAATTTTTTGGAAAGTAATACTTCTCTAATTGTATGAAAAAAGGAAGAGAATAAAAAGACTATCTTAATACCATTATCCTTTTAAATTGTACGAAATTAAGGTTTTATATGTTTCATTTATTTAAATAAGTTTTGGATTTTGCGTAGTGCTCTTTGCAAAACGAGGGTTTGATTTCCGTTCCTCTATCGCTGATCCCCAAGGAGTCGCCCAGCCGTAACGAAGATCAACCACTTCGCCAAGCGTATATCTCCGGTATGACATTCTAATTTATAGTAATAAAACTATATGTTTTTTGCGAAAGCAGGGGTACGCTCGCGTCACTGTTAAAAGTCTATTTGTTCAAATATCCGTGATAAGCCATAGCGTTCATTTTTAAAACGCATAAAATTGATAAATCTTTCGCAAAGCTTAACATAGCTTTCTCTTTTTTGGACAACCTAAACTAGAAATAATAGCATGAGGTGATGATCATGAAAATAGAAAGGTCGTCCGAATGGGAAGAAGGCTTTATCAATAAACTAAATCATCTTGAAAAGTGGGATAGCTGGACATTGTACAAGATGAATTATGACATTGTGAAAATGAAGTTAATTACTGATTTCACAGGTTTACAGGCGACAAAGTATTTACCGAATTTAAAGCCACTTACACACCAGTTGGAAGCGGCAGAAACAGTCATTGAACGTATGAATGGAAAGGCGATTCTAGCTGATGAGGTAGGTCTTGGTAAAACAATTGAAGCAGGTTTAATTTTAAAGGAATATCTGATTCGAGGACTCGTTAAAAGAGCGTTAATATTAGCTCCAGCATCTCTTATTAATCAGTGGATTGAAGAATTAAATAGTAAATTCCACATTCCAGCAATAGCTTATAAAAAAAATGTGTCGATTGAGCGCTATGATGTCCTTATTATGAGTATGGATACAGCGAAGAAGAGTCCTCACAAAGAGCGCATTTATGAGCAGAATTACGACATGATTATTATCGATGAGGCGCATAAACTAAAAAATCATAAAACCCAAATTTATGAATTTGTACAAGGCTTAAAGAAAAAGTTTTGTTTATTATTAACGGCAACACCGATTCAAAACGATGTTTTTGAATTATTTTATCTTATTTCTTTACTTAAGCCTGGTCATCTTGGCAATTATGATACATTTCAATCTGCATTTTCGGCAAGTAAGCATGATTTAGAGCATAACGATTATTTAAAGGAATTAGTGAATCAGGTGATGGTGAGGAATAGGAGGGAGGACACGGGCATTGAGTGGACTAATCGCCGTGTTCAAATTGTCCCTATTCGATTTACGAAGGAAGAAGAGGAAGTTTATAATCTGCTCGGAACGCTTCAAAATACAGGCTCTTTTTCAATGATTACATTGCAGAAGGAAATGTGTAGTAGTAAAGAGGCAACAGCCTTGACGTTATCTAAAATGCTTGAAGACAATGCACAATCACAAGAAATTGAAGATATACTAGCAAAATTAATGGCATTAGAAGTGAATTCAAAGGCGAAAAAGACACTCGAAATAGTCGAACAGGCCAAGGATAAAGTGATTATTTTTACAGAGTATAGAGCTACTCAAATTTATTTGCAATGGTATTTACATTCTAACGGTATTACAAGTGTTCTGTTCAACGGTAAATATAATAAAAGCAAACGTGATTATATGAAGCATCTTTTTAAGGAAAGGGCGCAGGTTCTAATCGCAACAGAGGCAGGCGGTGAGGGGATTAACCTTCAATTTTGTCATCATGTCATTAACTATGATTTGCCCTGGAACCCTATGAAGCTAGAGCAACGGATTGGTCGTGTGCATCGCTTAGGGCAAGAGCATGATGTTCATATTTATAATCTCGCTATAGCCAATACAATTGAAGAGAATATACTGGCATTACTTCATACGAAAATTGATGTTTTCGAAAAGGTAGTAGGCGACTTAGATGCGATTCTATCTAACTTTAAAGAATCTGTATAGTGTAAGGGAGAAGGACTATGTATCCACAGCAAGTTCATAGTTATTTACGAGAATTTTTTAATGAAAATGATTGCCCTATTTTAAGGGAAGATCAGCATTATCTCACGGTACAATTAACTGTTGATATTGATAAAAGAATAATGAATCGCCCTTTTTATTGGCAATACGTAGAAGCTACAAATACGGAGGCAAATCCAGCCCAAGTAACTTTCATTACAGATCAAACGGCATCAGCTGGGAGCCTTTATGGCGAAGCTATTCATTTCGGTTCTCCGAGAATGAACCAGCTTTTTCAAGCAACGAGGGAGCTAGGAGCTTATGTTCAGCTTTTTGAGAAGGTGGATACCGCAATAGGGCAAGTTATCCTTACGCCATGGTTAGGTGTTAATTTTAAAGTGTCGTATTGCTGCGACCAAACGAAAGAAATGCTTTATTCATTTGGTATAAACTTGCTAACTGGGGTCATAAAAGAGGATTTTCAAGAAACGATATGTACATCCGATTTTGACACTGTTCCAGCAGATAATGCTTTTCATGTACAATTTATTATAAAGCCCCTTAGAGCACTTGAAAGATTAAATGCTACTATTGAAAAAATCATTGAACAAGATGATCATTCATGGGCTACTGAAGCCAAAAACCGATGGCAACGTGATCAGCGAGTACTCGATTATTTTTATGAAGAGGAAGATGACAAACCCGAATGCTATGATGTTGAAAAGAAGGCGTTAGAGGAACAATACGATACAAAAATTAAAATAGAAATTATTAATGGTGGAATATTTTATCTTTATTAAACGAGGAGCTGTCCTATTAGGAGGGACAGCTCCTTGTCATTTAATCTTCTTCAAAAATACTTTGTAGTTGCGCCAATTTATTATCCGATACGAAAAATATAAACATTTCTTAAAAAATGTAGACATCTCTACTGTGACACAACTTATATCTTCCGACTTTCGTATTTGTGTCTTCCTTATTCTCTGAGTCTGGTTTCGCAAAAAGCTACTGCCATTTAGTATGACTCTCCAAAGGCTTAAATTCCGCAGTATCGTTGCGTACACATCTAAGGCTTAGTTTCAGTTAAATTCCTTAGATTGAGTAATTTGCTAAGTTGATGCTTGCATTCAAATCTCTATCCAGTTTTAATCCGCAAGAGCAGATAAATAATCTGTCTTTCAGTCTCAAATCGAATTTGATTTGTCCACAACTAGAACAAGTTCTGGATGATGGATACCACATCTCGCAGTCCCCGCAGACTTCCAAAACAAAACCTCTTGTTCTTTAGTTAGCTTTAGTCTTATCTTTGTCGCCATTATCATTGTTTTTCACCTTGACTTGATGTACTGACTCGACAATAGCCAATGACCAACTTTTGTTTAGCAAATTTCCCAATGGACATTCATTCCATGCGTACCACCTCTCTTTCACTAGGATAAAATCACATTACCCTATTTAGAGAGGTTGTTAACATTTTTATAGTTGTATATGTCTTTCTTGTTCACATGAAGGCGCAACCCTTCATGCAGTCTTTCTCTCACGAGTAGACCTCTTATGCTTTCACATAAGCGCAGACTATATCTTCATCTTATCCTCTGATAAGAGCCACATTTTTCTTCCGCCATTCGCTTGCGGTTTTACTCTCCCTCAAGGAGATAGTCGTTGAACGTCTTCCTTGTCTCATGAGAGATTTAGGAGTTTCGCTGCTAAACATCCATTTCCAAAGCACTTAGCGCCACCGTTTTCCGTTGTCACGATGATCCTTTACGGACACTGAGTAATTTTTTTCAGCTTATGCCATCCTTGTTGTTTTTTCTGCTTTCGCACCGTTACGTCTGCCGTTTCCAGCTCCGCGTTGGTCACAAGGCTTTAGGAGTTAAAAGCAATTAACGTGGAGTTCGCACCAATCGCTTGATACGAAGGGTATTCTGTTATAAATCTATGCTTCTATACAGGTTTGTATAGGCTTGTAAAAGTTTGTTGTAACAGTTTAATTACCCAAAATAAATCAAAATACTGTAGCCAATCTTCAATTTCTTTAAGTTTTTCGGCATGTAATGTGTACACTTTTTCTCGTCCCTTTTTCTGAGAAGAGACTAGCTCAGCTTGTTCTAAAATTTTTAAATGCTTTACGACAGCAGTTCGGCTAATAGAAAAATTCTCAGAAATAAGTGAGATCGGTTTATCACTTGAGGCAAGTAGCTGTAGGACATGACGTCTTGTTGGATCAGCAATTGCTTGAAAAACATCATACTTTACAGCAAGTGGTGTCATTGTGATTCCACAACTTCTTTTAATTTTTTGCCGATAAGCATTGTCCAGCCACCATCCATTGTTGTACGAATAGCTTCAGCAGGCATGTTAGCTTTAGGAATGATATGTGAAGCTTCTTTCCAGCCACCATGGGTTAATGTAAATTCTGTTTGCTCACCAATTTCCTTCAGTTCAAAAGTGACAAACCATCCATCTGTATCCCACGCAAAACGAACAAAATGAGGAGCATCTACTTGTTCTACTCGACATGGTGAAGGACCAAACGGTGATTGTATTGTAAATTCATGCCCTTCAACTGGCTTGAAATTGTTTGGCATAAGCCAAGAAGCAATCTTTTCAGCGTCTGTTACTGTTTCCCATACTTTTTCAATCGGTGCATTGAGTGTAACTGTTTTAACGATATTCTCTAGTTTTTCTGTCATTTAAAATGAACTCCTTTATAAAAAAATATAACCATAAGGTGTTATGAATATATAACACCTTATGGTTGCATGTCAATTATAATTACTTTGGATAAATTTTCTCATTACGTCTTTTGATGTAATTGTACATATGTTAAAATTATTTTTATAATTTTCTGATTAAAAGGGAGGGTATTTAAGTGGTGAACATGTCTGTCTTTTTATTAATGTGTATTTTATTAATTATTTTGCCTGGTCCAGATACGGCGATTGCAACAAAAAATACACTTACCGTAAGTAGAAAAGGGGGCTTACAGACTTTAATCGGTTCGTGCTGTGGATTATTGATTCATACATTTGCAGCGGTTATTGGACTTTCCGCGATTGTTGTAAAGTCAGCATATGTATTTGCCATTTTAAAATACGTCGGAGCGGTCTATTTATGTTATTTAGGAATCAAAACTTTATGGGCATTACGAACAATACGTTCGCAGCCTCCTGTAGTGCAAGATGAGACCCAAATTGATCATAAATATTCGCAGCAATCATGCTTTAAGCAAGGCTTTTTAACGAACGTAACAAACCCAAAGGTGGCTGTATTTTTTCTCACATTTTTACCTCAGTTTGTAGATGGTAAGAGTGGTACATTTATACCGTTTCTTATTATGGGACTAATTTATACTGCATTAACAGGATTTTGGTTTGTGTTTTATGTTTACTTATTAGATAAAATTAGCGCATTTATGAAAAAGCCAAGGACGAAAGCTGTAATCGAAGGATTGACAGGTGCAGTATTAATTGGCTTTGGCATTAAATTGGCATTAGAAAAAGCCCATTAAGGGCTTTTTTTGCGGCTAAATTTTTGGGGAAATTTATTTTAGTAGTAGGGATCACTTTTCTAAAAATAAAAACTTCACGGATAAATATTCCGTGAAGTACTTTATATCCAACTAGAAGAACAGGAAGCCAATGCTAATAATAATGCCGGTGAAGATTAAAATGAATAAACAGAAGCCCATTATATCTCTAGCCTTTAAGCCAGCAATGGCAAGGGCTGGTAGTGCCCAGAACGGCTGAATCATATTTGTCCAAGCGTCACCCCACGCGATTGCCATGGCAGTTTTAGCATAGTCAGCACCTAAAGTGGTTGCAGCATCTAGCATAATAGGAGCTTGTACCGCCCATTGTCCACCGCCTGATGGTATAAAGAAGTTAACAAGTCCTGCAGAGTAAAATGTAAACAAATAGAAAGTATGTTCATTGGAAATATTGACAAACCATTCTGAGAATACAGCAGCTAAACCAGAAGCGGTCATCATACCCATAATCCCTGCATAAAACGGAAATTGAAAAACGATGCCTGTTGTTGTTTTAATAGCATCCTGTGCAGCAGCTAGGAAACGCTGTGGTGTTCCGTGAAAAATGATCCCCAACACAATAAAAATCGTATTGATCACATTTAAATCTAGAACAAAGCCTTTCGTCATAAAATGATGTACTAAAAATACGAGTCCAATAATAGCGATTAAAATTGTTAAAATATAACTTCTTTCAGAACGGCTAGCAAAGTTATTTTCAGGTTTAGGCAACTTTGTTTTTTCCTCTACTAATAAAGTAGGGTCAACCTCGACCGAGTCTTCTTCTTTTGGCATCATCCAACGATTAAAGAATGGTAATGTGAAGACAATCACAATGACTATAAACAAGTTATACGTTGAAAATAATGTAATATTTGTTGGGATAATCCCCATAATATCCGCAAACTTATGACCTTCAGTTGCGATGGATAACGGAATTGAGCCAGCTAATCCACCATGCCAAATAACAAAGCCAGAATAGGCACTAGCAATTAATAAACGATAATCTACTTTTTTAACATGACGAGCAATTTCCTTTGCAAATAGGGCGCCAATGACAAGTCCGAATCCCCAGTTAATCCAGCAAGCGATTAGCGATACAAATGTAACAATAATAATGGCCATACCGGGTGTTTTTATTTTACTTGCAATGGCTGCTAATCCTTTTTTAAAAACAGGACTATTCGCTAAAATATGGCCTGCAGCTAAGACAATCACCATTTGCATTGTAAATTCTAGTAAACTCCAAAAACTACCTCCCCAATATGTCACCATATCGAGCGGAGAAGCATCTGTTAATGCAACCCCTAATAATAACGTTAATACTGTTAGTATAGTGACAAAAATATATGGATCAGGTAAATATTTTTCCATGATAGCATTTGAAATTCTTGTTAACGTTTTCATGTTTGAAATCCCCTTTCCTTTTCTACCATCCCTTATGGCTAATTGTACATAGGGAAATGAATAAAGAAAGATAAAATAGGAATCAAGAACGATAAAACGAACGTAATGTAGAAATAAACGAATGATTACTGTCGCGGAATAAACTGTGATTTAAATCATAACAAAGCCTTATGGCTATTGTGTTTAGTCCACATGTTTTTAAGAAGAAGGATAAGTAGAAAATGAGGAGAATCTATTACTACATAGGGAGTTTTGGAATATTTTTTATAACAAATTAGAATAAATAGGGGGTATCTATATGGAGTTGCGAGATTTAAAAGCTTTTATGACCGTTGTTGAACATAGGAGTTTTTCAAAGGCAGCTAATGAATGCTTTATATCACAGCCTTCATTAAGCAAAAGCATTAAAAAGTTGGAGAATGCTCTTCATGTAGAGTTGTTAAACCGATCTACACGTAATATAGAATTAACAGACGCTGGTAGTATTGTTTATAAACAAGGACAAAAAATAATACGTTCAGTACACGATTTACATATATTATTGGATGATTTATCGAACATCAAAACAGGTACGATTAAATTAGGAATTCCGCCGCTAATCGGCACACTATTTTTCCCTGAAATTGCTCGAAAGTTTCATAAGCAATATCCTAAGGTGCATTTAGAGCTTGTGGAACGGGGAGCTAAAATGATCGGAACGTTAGTAGAGAATGGTGATGTTGATATGGGAATTGTCGTTATACCTACAGATGAAAGGAAATTTTCTGTCCAATCATTTGTGGAAGACAAATTTTTTGTCTTTATCAATGAGTCCCATCCTCTAGCTCAGCAAGAACATATTCGATTACAAGATTTAAAAAATGAAACATTCATTATCTTTACAGAGGAATTCACATTACATGATTATGTTATTAAATCATGTAAAAGTGTAGGGTTTACACCAATAATCGGCTATAAAAGCTCACAGTGGGATTTAATAGTGGAGCTAGTATCCTCGAACTTAGGAGTGACACTTTTACCATATTCAATTGCCGCAAAGCAGACGAACAGAAATGTCAAAATTGTTCCGTTACTTAACTTTGACATGCCATGGCGTTTAGGCGTTATTACGAAGAAAAATACTTATCAATCCTTTGCATTAAAGCAACTACTCCATACAATACGTTCTGAAAATTGATTTATGCACTTTTAGAATAAATAGTATTCTAATTTATTCCTTTACTTATAAAATGATAGTAAGGTAGAATTTTTCTTAATAAACGAGAAATTTTAGGGGGTTTCGATATGGGGAAGGGGAAAGTGTGGAATTCGTTTGAGGAGGCCATCGTCGATATTAAAGATGGAGATACGTTAGCAGTAGGGGGCTTCGGGCTATGTGGAATCCCTGAAAAATCTATTGCATCGCTAGTCCAAAAGGGAACAAAGGACTTAACGGTCATAAGCAATAACTGCGGTGTGGATGATTGGGGTTTAGGTCTTTTATTAGCAAATAAACAAATCAAAAAAATGATCGCATCCTATGTAGGTGAAAATAAAATTTTTGAGCAGCAATTTTTAAGCGGGGAGCTTGAAGTAGAATTGACACCACAAGGTACGTTAGCGGAGCGCATGCGAGCTGGCGGAGCTGGGATTCCGGGTTTTTACACAGCTACTGGAGTCGGAACACCAATCGCTGAGGGGAAAGAAGTAAAGGTTTTTGATGGCAAGGAATATATTTTAGAAAAAGGTATTGTCGCAGACTTTGCACTAGTCAAAGCATGGAAGGCGGACAAGCTTGGCAATTTAGTTTTCAAAAAAACATCACGTAACTTCAATCCACTAGCTGCAATGGCAGGAAAAATTACGATTGCAGAAGTAGAAGAAATTGTTGAAGTTGGAGAGCTAGATCCAGATCATATTCATACACCTGGTGTGTTCGTGCAGCGAGTTTTACTAGGTGGCAATTATGAGAAGCGTATTGAGCGTTTGACGGTGAAAAAGGGGGATGCGTAAATGGCTGATACAAGACAAAGAATAGTAAATAGAGCAGTAAAAGAAATACAAAATGGCATGAACGTCAATTTAGGTATTGGTATTCCAACGCTAGTAGCCAATGCAATTCCATCTGATTATGACGTCCTTTTACAATCAGAAAACGGGCTTCTTGGCATTGGTCCATATCCAGCAGAAGACGTGGTCGATCCTGATTTAATTAATGCAGGTAAAGAAACGGTCACTGCAGTTCCAGGTGCCTCCTTCTTCGACAGTGCCGAATCATTTGCCATGATTCGTGGAGGCCATATCGATCTGGCTATTTTAGGTGGCATGGAAGTATCTGAAACGGGGGACCTCGCGAACTGGATGATTCCGGGAAAAATGGTGAAAGGTATGGGAGGCGCTATGGACCTTGTAGTCGGGGCGAAAAGAGTAGTCGTCGTGATGGAGCATGTCAATAAAAACGGTGAGTCAAAAATAAAAAAACGATGTGAGCTACCGTTAACCGGAAAAGGCGTTGTGCATAGATTAATTACAGATTTGGCTGTTTTCGATTTTACAGATGAAGGGATGCAGCTTATAGAACTAGCAGAAGGTGTCGCGTTAGAGGAAGTAAAAGAGAAGACCGCTGCTTCTTTTAGTGTTGCCTTAACTTCTTTCAGCAAATGTCTCCCACCTCTATAGATGGTGAGATGAATACGGATTTAAGCTATTTTTCGGTAGATGTCCAAACACCCGCTGAAAGAAGTTAAAGTCTCTGGCAGATGTCACGGAATCGGAAAGGAGTGCTTAGGGGATGTTAGCCTAAGATCATCGCATCCATGCGATAACGGCGAACTGACCTGCATCGTGCAGGCCTAAGCACAAAGCCGATTCCAGACGCAATTATACCAAGGCATAATTGATCATCATAAATTAAATGAAACCAGTTCTTTGATAGAGCTGGTTATTTTTTTTATTAGGAGTAACAATAAATGGATATACATGAGCTGAAGTGCGATATTATAAAGCGATTTAGAGATAGGTCTATAAAAGAGAGACCGTTCATTGTTGCGATTGATGGATTAGGTGGTGCAGGCAAGTCCACTGTAGCTAACAAACTGGCGGAGGAGCTACAATCGATTTGTGCTGTAGAATTAATCCATATCGATAATTACATCGTAGAAAGCAGTAAACGTTATGATACTGGCCATGCAGAATGGTATGAATACTATTATTTACAATGGGATGTTGAATTGATTAGAAATAGTATGTTGTTACCTTTGCATAAAAACAAGTTACAATTCCAACTCCCATTTTATAATCAATCATCAGATACCGTTAACGATAGAAAAATAAAATTAAAAACGAATAGTATTCTTGTGATCGAGGGAGTATTCCTTTTAAGACATGAATGGAAGAACTTTTATGATTATCGTTTATTTCTAGACATCCCTCGAACAGTTCGAGAGGAAAGGGTGTTACAACGGGATACCTATATTGGCGATTTTCAAGAACGACTAAATAAGTACCAAAGAAGATATTGGTCAGCTGAGGAATATTATTTAGAAAAAGAAAATCCATTAGCAGCTGCAGATAAAATTTGTGATTCGTTAAAGTAGAATTTTCGCTTCGCGGGTATTTACATGGATTTCGCGGGTATTTTGCCTTCAAGCGCGGTATTTCTGAAGAGCATAAACGTTGATTGTGATTTTTCAGACTATTGGCTGTTCTCTAGCTTTATTTTGCTATTATACAATGATGGAAAAGGAGAAAATTAACTATGAGACAACAATGGTCAGATGAATTACAGGTGGCACAGGTACGCGTAGCTAGACCGACTGATAAAATAAAGGAAATTGAAAAATTTTATTGCGAAGGCGTAGGGTTAGAAAAAATAGGCTCTTTTTCAGGACATCGAGGCTACACTGGCATCATGATTGGTCTTCCGAATGCCAGCTATCATTTAGAATTTATAGAGCATATTGAAGGAAGTCCTTGCCCAGCACCAACAAAGGATAATTTGCTCGTACTATATATTCCAAAGCGTGCAACCATACAGCGTATTGCCGAACGCTTATTGCAAATGGGCTATCCTGAGGTGGAGCCAGTAAATACATATTGGGCTGAAAAAGGCGTCACAATTGAAGATCCCGATGGCTGGCGACTAGTATTAATGAACACAGAGGGGATTTAAATTCTTTTCAGCAAATGTTTTAAGTACCGAAAGCAAAGCGACAGGTACAAATGTTTTAAGTACCGAAAGCAAAGCGGCAGGTAAAAATTTTCTATCTTTTATACCCCGAGTGGTATTAAAGTGCCGCCTTTAATAGGGAAGGAAAGAAAAGGCGTTTGATAGGAAATTTATTACAAAAATCTTTAGTTGAAGCAATTAAAAAGATACCCCTTTGTGTATACGCAAGGGGGTATCTTGTCATTGAAATGCTCTATTGTCCTAAAGAAGCCTCTTGATGATAATGAGTAGCAGTAGATTCAATATCTAGCTGGGTATAGTTTGCCCAATTAGTCTTTTTAAAATCTTCCTCACTGAAGTAAATATTTAACAGTTCATTCATAGATTTGTTCCCATTTGGTTCTGTTAACGGAGCAGACCAACTAATAGATGGAGTTTTAACACTAGGTAGCTTAGACAGCTCTGCAAATATTTTAGTGGAATCCTTTAGCATTTGATTTTTCATACCTTTTTTTACATCAGTATCCTGTATAGAGATTGATACGGTGCCATTCTTTTCTTCCACAGTGAATTTATTTTTAACGATAGCTCCTACTATATCTTCAACTGAAGTATTTTTATCTTTATCGACAGCAACTTCCTTTGGAGCAGTATTTTTCCCGCAAGCTGATAATAAAAGTGTGGCTAGTAAAAATAAATAAAATAACTTTTTCAATGTAATAACCTCCCTTGTTACTACCATATATGCGCAAAATGGAGAGGAATTATACAAAAAGAAGATAGCTTTTTTCAAGATTAACATGGAGTTACATCCTCGTTTTAAGTGCGGTTCACGCTAAAGGTCAGAAAAAACAATTGGAGGTATTCAAAAATGAGCTTTTCAGAGTTTAAAAACTGTCTTTTGACAATAAGTGAAATCATTTATTTTGATCACAATGAGTATCTTCGTGAAAAAACTTCTAATCCGTTTAGATTAAAAGAAATGATAGACATTGCTGAAAATTTACTTGTAAATACAAAGAGTGAAGATGAGAAATATTTTCTAATGGGAACGCTGGGGAATTTATATAGAATTTACGGAGAACCACAAAAAGCCATTAATATTTTATCGGAATGCATTATAATTGCCTGCGACCAGAACGATAGCAATCGAGAAATCGTGTCATTAATACGCCTAGGGGAGGCAATTAAATATAATGGTAATCCAATGGAAGCATTAGAAATCTTCAACGATGTTTTAGATAAATGTAAGGCAAACAATAATTTTTTATATGTGGACTTTGCCATGCAACATAGAGGAAAGTGTTTGTTAGAATTAGGAGAAATTGCAGAGGCAGAAAAATGCTTTAAAGAAACATTAAAGTTAAGAGAATTTAAAGGTGATGTATCACTTATTAAATCTACCCGACAAGCATTGAATTTT
This sequence comes from Lysinibacillus sp. G1-3, assembly GCF_056322905.1. Taxonomy (NCBI): domain Bacteria; kingdom Bacillati; phylum Bacillota; class Bacilli; order Caryophanales; family Bacillaceae; genus Lysinibacillus; species Lysinibacillus sp. G1-3. The sequence goes on along the minus strand of NZ_JBWHYQ010000018.1, from coordinate 42,901 downwards.
ATAAAAAAATGAACAACTAAGTATCTGCCGTAAAAAATCACATATTTTTATAAAATAAATTGAAGGATTTATGAGTGATAATTTATCTTCATAAGTTCATTTAAATCAGTATAATTTGCATTAATTTTACAAAACCTTGTAGTAAGCGGAGACCATCAGACATGATGGTCTTTTTTTATAAAGCAATCGTGTAAGCGTATACACTTTTCGTAGAGTTTTTTTCTTTTAACTATTGAATTGCTACTAAAAACAATGGTATAGTGAAGTTATTTGTCTGACGTCTAACTACATACTTTCAGTTTTACATTTATGGCTGTTATTTAAGTGTCAATAACGGAGCATAATGAGCAAAAAAATGTCTTTGTAGTTTCGGATATCTAAATCCTAAAAATTATCAATATTGGAGGAACTCATGAATTACTTAATATCCATTTGTGGATTGCTACTTGTTTTTGTTTTAGCTCTGTTAATGAGTAAAAACAGAAAAGAAATAAAATATAAAAACATAATTATTATGTTGATCATCCAATTTTTATTTGCAGCATTACTGTTAAATACAAAGTTTGGTTATGTTCTAATTAAAGGATTTACAAAAGTATTTGATCAATTATTGTCTTACGCAAGTACGGGCATAACTTTTGTTTTTGGTGGTTTAGCAAATGAAGGGGAGTATTCATTCTTCTTAAATGTGTTATTACCAATTGTATTTATATCTGCATTGATAGGGATCTTACAGCATTTTAAAATTCTTCCTTTCTTCATGAAATGGATAGGTTTACTTTTAAGTAAAGTAAATGGCATGGGGAAATTGGAATCATATAATGCTGTTGCGTCTGCAATGGTAGGTCAATCTGAAGTATTCATTACTGTAAAAAAGCAATTAGATAAAATTAATCCACAGCGTATGTATACATTATGCGCATCGGCAATGTCGACCGTTTCTATGTCTGTTGTTGGTGCATATATGACGATGATTGAACCGAAATATGTTGTAACGGCAATCGTATTGAACTTGTTTGGCGGATTTATTATTGTTTCAATTATTAACCCGTATACAGTAGAAGAAAGCGAAGATATTTTAAAAATTGAAAATGAGCATAAGCAAACTTTCTTCCAAATGCTTGGAGAATATATCATGGATGGCTTTAAAGTAGCTATCATTGTTGGAGCTATGTTAATCGGTTTCGTAGCATTAATGGATTTAATCAATTCACTATTTGATATGATTTTAGGTATATCCTTCCAAGATATTTTAGGTTATATCTTTGCACCAATTGCTTTCCTAATGGGTGTACCTTGGGCGGAGGCTATTACTGCCGGAGGAATTATGGCGACTAAATTAGTAACGAATGAATTTGTTGCAATGACAAGCCTTGGAGAAGCAGCGAAGTCTATGAGTGCACATACAGTAGGTATTATTTCAGTCTTCCTTGTATCCTTTGCAAACTTTGCATCTATCGGTATTATTGCTGGAGCGGTAAAAGGTTTGAACGTAAGACAAGGGGATATAGTTGCTCGTTTTGGTTTAAAGTTGTTGTATGGAGCAACACTCGTTAGTATTTTAACGGCTACAATTGTAGGTTTCGTAATTTAATAAAAGTTGAACTGCCCTCCAATAGATAGACACATCTATAGGGGGCATTTTTTTTATGATTAAAATGCGTGGTTATTGCAATCGTGGATGGCTAAATAGGTCCAACAACATGAGGTATTTTAACTTCAGCCATATAAAAAAGCCACTTTAAAGTGACTTAGAAAACTACAAAGACCACCGTTGTTAAGATCCTCTGTTTGTTGAAGTATTAGTGGCACCTTTTCGAGCAAAATGAATAAAAATGAGTAGTATTAGTTGGAATAGTACAACGAATAAAAATACAATACCCAAAATAATGAAAGCTATCATTTTAAGTTCAGGAGTTTGAACTACCCCTGCAAAATCAACCGTTCTTACTCCAATAAATATTGCTCCAGCAGCAAAAATGAATAGCCATACAATATTTAGGGCCCACCATATTTTCATACCCAAAATAATTTCTCCTTTCTATTCATGAGTCGCACAAGAACGAAAATCAATGAGGATTCTAAAATCAAGACGCTGTTTAATAAAAGTTATCCCAGATTTTTGTTGATAAACCTTAATGCTCCGATTGATATTTTGCCTTTATTGTTTAATTGTAACACTTTTCCTTTTTAGTTAGAAACAAACTTTAGGCGGTGCTTTCTCTCAGCCCTAAGACTGATTCCCTTACAATTCAAAAAAGAAATGACTAATTAATTGAACAAAAAAGATAACCAATATCAGCTCATGTTAATAAAAAAATATCACCCTCCAATAATGGAAGGTGATTTGTTTGATCTAAAGCCATTCGAGAGTGTTCAAAAACCTAATATTTAATCTATACTGGACATGGATTATTGGATAGGTTGTTAAACGAGTCCTTAGCATATGTTTTCAGCGTTTTGTTGGTAGGAACCCTATTTATGCTTAATTACTCTATTGGTAAAGCATGATCAGGCTCTTTTCCAAACCACACATGTGCATAGTCTCCATTAATCCCTACACCCATTACTGTTAACGTGGACCAACTTCCAGCACCGATAATGACATTGTTATGTCCCGTAGAATTTTTCCACAAGTCAAGCGCACGTGAAGGACTTATACCCATGCCACCTCTAGCTGAAATTTCGTAGCCATTTCCATTGTAAGACGTTAATTCGCGCGGTTTATCCCACATTTGTTTGGCATATTGGTGGTCGCCTGTATAACAAACTGGTGACCAAGAACCATTGGCAGACCAACTATGTAAATTACAATCAATTCCCCGCTGATCCACCCCTTGTGATGGAGAATAATTATTAGAATCGATTACATGCGCCCTCGCTACTGTAGTTAGTGACCTTGAAATTGTGAATGGATTCAGCCCTAATGATTCTCGGTATTCATTGATTAATGTTGCCAATTCTTTTTCTTCATCTGTTAAATAATCTAAATCTATTATGTATGGCTTTTCGGTGATTATTAGCTCTTCAACAGCTTCCTTCTCTTCAGTAGCATTTTCATATTTATGCGCGCGTGCTAAAAATGCTGAAAAATGACCTCTAGTTAAATTGTTCGAAGGTCTAAATGTCCCGTCCTCATAGCCATTCGTAATTCCCGCTGCAACTAGTTGTTGGACCGCTTCATATGCTGTGCTATTTTTAGGAACATCTTTAAAAGTTTGTTTGCCACTTGGTAAATTAAAGGCACGTGCGATGAAAGTAGCCATATGACCACGTGTAACTTTTACGTTTGGCTTAAATGTGCCATCATCATAGCCCTTAATAATTCCTTGTTCAACTGCAGACTGGATATAACCACTATTTGGACTATGTTCAGGGACATCGTTGAAATTTGTAGGTCTTTGAGTACCGCTAAGTCCGACTGCTTTTGCTATCATAACCGCAACTTCCTCACGCGTTACAATATCATTCACGCCATATGTTTTCGTAGGCGCTACGATTCCCTTCTCTAACAAATACATTATCTCCTCATAGTTACTATGCTTCTCAGAAACATCACTAAATTGAGTCAAAGCCGCATGAACGTTTCCTATAGGCATTATTACAAATGCCAACAATAACGTAGTAATAAAAGTAATTAATCTCATATAATTCCTCCTCCTATCCTTTAATACTAACAGAAGGTTATTTAATTTTACATTTCATTCTTAAGATTCCAATTACAAAGGCTACTCAATTTGAGGGCTTTTTTGCTTTTTCAGGGTTGGTTTTAAATTTTGCGCACGATAGAAAATCGCATAAAAAAATCACCCTCCAATAATGAAGGGTGATTCGTTCAAAAGCCTTGTGGCCGTATGATTAAAAATTAAAAAGCCGCGTATGCCGTAGTTATTATAGAAAGTTTTAAACCACCACTCCTCAAAGTGGGTGTTCGCAGAAGCTTTCCTGCTTATCCTCATGCACCATGGTGTGAGGCCCGTCATTCCAACTCCAATAATAAAACTCCCTTTTACAGCTTAAAGGTTAAAACTTAATATTGTACGAACAATGCAGCCTTTAAGGATATAATAAGGCATGTTAAACAAACTTGCAAGTAAGATGGTTTGTACAAAAAAGTCAATGGGTGAGTGTCCCAATTCAAACGTTTTCAAAATGATATATCTCCAAAAACATAAAACCGATTCATACTTTATTCACAAATGCGAACGAAAAATACGAACACCCTTTACTTAGTAGGGCGGAGTATGTAAGATAAAGGGGCATATATAGGGATTACCTAGAAAAAAGTATAGGGAGGAAGCAGAAATGGCAGCTTATCCAAATTGTCCGAAATGTAATTCTGGATACACATATGAGGATGGAACGAACTTTGTATGTCCAGAATGCGCACATGAGTGGAGCACTGATGGGACGGAGCAGGAGGCAGATACGCTAATCGTAAAGGATGCTAATGGCAATCTACTTGCGGACGGCGATTCTGTTACAGTTATTAAGGATTTAAAGGTTAAGGGTAGTTCTTCAACATTAAAAATTGGGACAAAGGTGAAAAGCATTCGTCTCGTTGAAGGCGATCACAATATTGATTGTAAAATCGATGGCTTTGGTGCAATGAAATTAAAGTCAGAGTTCGTAAAAAAAGCATAATTACTGAAAAAAGAGTCGTGAAATGAAGCGTTCCAACTTAATGTTGGAAGGATATTCTAAATCGACTCTTTTTTATTTTTATTCAGTAAGTGTCTAAATATCAATTGTGTGGGCACAATTCAAAATCCAGACGCAATTACAACAAGGTAAAATTAATTTTAATAAAAATTAGTAATTACTGTAACATTTAGGAAAGATATACGTTTTACTTGGGAATAAACGAAATGAGGGGAGAGGGCATGGACAGACAGCGGAAAAACGAGCTAGAGCAACTTTATGAGAAATACGCGAAATCGTTATATTATTTTCTGCTGAAGATGTCTGGATCAGTACATATAGCGGAAGATTTAGTTCAAGAAACATTTGTGCGAGCCACGGTATCGTTGTCGTTTTATAAAGAAGAGGATGTGAGAGCATGGTTATTCAAAGTAGCACGGAACACGTACCTAGATGAATGGCGCAAGCAAAAGAGAAGAAGGACAATTCCGTTCGCACACTTATTTTGGAAAGATGAAATGCTAAGTCCATATGGGTTACCAGAAGAGGATTTTTTAACGCAAGAAGTGGCACAAGATGTACAGGCGTTACTGAAATTTTTGCCAGAAAATTACCGAACGATTTTATATTTACGTGAATATGAACAATTCACCTACTTAGAATTGCAGGAGGCACTAGAGCTTTCTGAGGGGCAGGTGAAAATACTTTTGCATCGTGCCCGCAAAAGGTTAGAAGAAATAGTAAAAAAGAATGGAGGTTTTCAACATGACTGAATGGTCGCAGGAGAATGAAAAAAAGATTTTAAGAAAATATCGTTTTGCGTTAACATTTCGAGTACTACGTATATTGCTAATATGCCTCATTATTTATGCTCTCTATATAGCAGGGGTGTCCATTGTTTTTGAAAAAACGCGTCCTGATCTTAAGCATGCTTATAATTCTTTAATAGTACTTGAATGGCAACATCCAAATATTAAAGGTCAATATTCTATGGATTTGCCTGCAGAAATAACACCATTACTAACACAAAAAATAAGTTATTCACTTGAGAAACAGGTAGGAAAGGAAAAAGTAGTAGTTGGTGAAATGCGTGTTGAAAAATCAATGTTAAATTCTAATTCATCTATGAGTATGAACTTATCGTCGACAGATACTTCACAACAATTTAATTTTAATTTACCAGAAGATCCTGTGACGGGAAAAGCAACCTCATCTCAACTTAACAACAATGTATGGAAGGCGTTGGATAAGTTGCCTGAGGGAGCTGTAGCGGAAATGGCATTTTCGACTTTAACATTTAAAGAGCCTAAAGAATTGGAAAAAATGCTTGCTCCGTACGGTGTCCGAATCGTTTGGATGCCATTATATACAGGTGAGTTTAAATCCTTTGAGCCAACTTCTTATGACCGCAGTAGTGGCACAATTACAATTTATGATAGATTCGGGCTATCAGGTGGCTTAACAGTTAGTGATGATTATTCACATATATCTGAAGCACAGGACTATACAAGTTTGAGGGATAGCCAGCGTTGGATGCTGAAAAATATGGAAAAGCTTTTAACTGAAAAGGAAAGCTATTATGAAGGATTTCTAGGTTTAAGTCATTTACAAGAACGCTATGATTATATAAAAAAGAATGGATTTCAAGCTTATGGCGCTGTTGTAACAGGGCCGACAAAGCAACTATGGATGCTTCGAGATTTAGAAGGTATTTCTAATGTAATGCTAGGGGATGTTGAACTTATGAACGGGTATAATTGGTGATGAAAGAAGTTGTCTCAAATACTTGAGACAACTTCTTTCTGCAAGGTGGAACATTATCTTTTAAACTTACGAAATAAAATAGCAAAAGCAGCACCGATTAGTGCGAAAATAGTATGTAAAAGTGCTATATAGCTAGCTCCAATCAACAGTGTACCGATTTCTGCAAAAGAGTAGTAGGTGACATAGAGTGGGTTATTGATATTGTCAATAATAGCCCATACAAAAACAGGTACAGAGCTGATGGCAAAAACAATCCAAATATTTTTGTAAAAGAAATAAGTAAGACAGCCGAAAATTGCGTACGATACAACAAAGCTTGTTTGATTGCCAAGTAAGGAAGAGTTAATGGCAAACATAAAGGATAGTACGATAAAAACAAGATGGAAAAATGATACTGTTTTTTTCATAAGTAAAGGATTGCCTAGTGCTTGCTTTGAAGTAGCGAGCTGCCGACAATGCTCACAATTAGCTAAATGGTGTTCGACAAATTGAATAGTAGTTGCTTGAATCGCTTGTTTTTTATACAAAGGTAATAAATCCTCTACAATTGAACATTCCTGTGACAAAAGCTTCCCTCCAATCGCTCCTTTCTATTATACGACTTTTTGGAGGAAATAAAAAAAGCCTTCCGCGAGTTCATTCGTTCGGAAAACTTGTACATGCACCTATTTAATTTGATGTTAACACTTCATTTGTCAAAGCTTGAATATCAATATGTGTTTTTTCTTTCACAGCATCCTTCAGGATCTCAGTACGGAAATAGTGAACCGTAGCTTCGAGTGGAATAGCTAAAAGCTTGGAAAGAGCGGATTGATACATATACACAAATTCTTTATCTGTGTTTCCGCGTTTTAGCTCCGCAAAGGCTTCATAAAATTGGTCAAGCTTATCAGCAAACTCGAGGAGGCGACCTTCTATAGTGCTGTCTTTACCTTCTTTCATGCGCTCAATAAAGACAGCTTGAAACTCTTGCGGAATCTCATCAATAATGAATTTTTCCATCATTTTTTCTTCCACATGTGCAAGCATTTTTTTTAGCTCTGGGCTTGCGTGCTTTACCGGAGTTTTAATATCGCCGATAAATACTTCAGCAAAGTCGTGATTGATGGTTTTTTCATATAATGATTTCCAATTGATCGTAGCTCCATTCATTTCCTCAAGTGTGGCAAAAAACATTGCATACTGTGATACCTTCCAAGAGTGAGCAGCCACATTGTGCTCTTCGAATTTGAAACGTCCAGGGCATCGAATAATACGCTCTAAATCATTAAGACTTGTAAAAAATTGATGAATACCTATAAAAATCACTCCTTTTTGTTCTATATGTGCATGTTACTATAATATGTTTCGAAGAGTCTAGGGATACAAATTTACAATTATCTAGGTGTATCACCAAGCATATTTGCTATTATTGTCAGGAACAAACTGTCACATAACATCATTGCCTACGGTGTCTCCAATTATGATAGGCTATTCTTTTCGGTATTGCTTTAAATGTGTTGATTAATCATGTTTTTTACTTCTTTAATATATTGTAAAGGGTATATTAAATTTTCCCCAATAAGAAAGTTTATAAACACAGGGGGAGGAATTTTTATTAAGTCATTTGAAAAACTGATCAAGATTCTCAAATTTATTGTAGAAAAAAGCCACTCGTTTGAGCGGCTTAGATAATTATTTTAAATTAATTAAACCTGTTTCAGTACCAAAAATACCAGTTTGTACTTGAAGTTGTAAATCAGTTGCTTCTGCTACTTCTGGAGCAAGGTCAAACACAACCTTCCCTTTGATCTCCATGTCTGGATTTACTTCTTGTAAGAAGAAGCTGTTTTGAATGTTTCCATCATTACCTTGGTTTGCAGACATACTTGCAACACTATCAGATTCGTATGTTTTTTCACCTCGTTGTAATTTAAAGAAGCTTGCATCAATAGTTACAGCTTTATTTCCATTGTTTTTGTAAGTAACATCTAGCACAACGTATTTTCCACTTGCTTTTTTCGGTAATACAGAAGGTCCTACTTGATCCGCTAATTCTACGCCATTAAGTGTAAAGACTGCATCTCCAACTTCTAGTGCTGTACCGATTCCGACAACTTTATCTTTATCGTCTTTTTTTCCAACCTCAGTAGAAGCTGGTTGTTTTCCATTCCCTTTATCCTTAGTTGAATTATCACCACCGCCAAGTGCAGCGATAATTACTCCAAGAATGATTAAGGCTATTAATCCGCCGCATCCAAATTTGAAAAATTTCTTCATAGTAACTCTCCTTTAATATGTAATAATTTGTTCATACGAAACTATACCAAATTTACTATAATGTGTCAGTAGTAAAATTATAATGGAAAATAAGAACAGTTAACTGTAATTAGTCTGCTGCTAAGCAAGGATCTAATTATGATTCAATTTGCGTTTACAAAGGATTCACAATTGGCGATAAAGCGCACTTGTGTTGAATGCTATAATGAGGGGGAATGAATCAATTATGTGTCCGCATAATTGCGTCCGGAATCGGCTTTGTGCTAGCACAAGGAAATCCTTTTCGATTCCGTGAAAAGGGGAGTACGCAACATGATTTCAATTTATACAATTCTTCTTTACATACATATTTTAAGTGCTGTTCTTTCGATTGGGCCTTTGTTCGTTGTTCTTACAATTGTTAAGAAAATGCGTACAGCGTCTCATGTTGAAATGTCACCTTATATTGAGGCATTTAAAGGAGCAATTACGATCGTCAAGCATTCAGGGCATGTTCTTGTTGTATCCGGGATTTTATTAATGTGGCATGCAGGCTATCATTGGAGTACCTCGTGGATTGTTCTTACATTCCTCGTGATGTTTGCCTCCATTGTTTTTTTAGCAAGAGCGTTCAAACCGACATTACAGACATTCAATACACCTGCCTATGACCAACAAAAATTTGCTTCATTACTACATCGCAAAGCATGGATGTACATTTTGTTATTGCTAATTATGTTATGGCTAATGGTAGCAAAACCTGTGCTTTGGTAAAGAATAAAAATCGCACCATAAGTTTTTTTAATGTTGCTGCCTCTACGTTTCACTGCGCTTTCGCGCAAAAAAAATCTGTTGGCTGAAGTTTCGTTTTGCAGAAGTGCCATCCTTTATTTCATTGACCCAAATTATTTTTCAACAATATGAAAAATTCGCACCCTGAGAGGAGTGCGAATTTTTTTCATCAATTGCTAAGCAAGCGTTTGAAATAGCTTTTGCGAATAAATATATAACTACCGAAGAACAGGGCAAAGTAGCATAAAGAGCTTACCATAGAGACTTGTAAAAATGCTGTTGAAACCATTGCTCGCATGGCAAAAAGGGTAGCGAATAACATCGTAATGGCTATCGCGAATGGTACAAATATAAGGATTGCTAGCTCTTTAGACACCACAGTGAATAACTCTTTTTTAGATAGACCAAGTTTCCGTATGCCTACATACTTTTCTTTTTCCTGCAGAAGTGTCGTTTGTAAATAAAAGTAGAGTATGCTCATAGCTGCACTTAAGAAAATCAAACTCAACATAGAGCCGATAAAGAACATAACACTTTTTGTAAACATCTCCGCGTCATACAATTCAATTTTTGACGTTACATAACGTTCCTCAAATATATGTGGGAAATCCTCAATAATTTTTTTCGCCAGCTCTGTATGTGCTGTCCAATTGTCTAGCTCAAATAAATAGGTTTTGTAGACAGGATATTCGATGCTGTTATAAACTTCATCAGGCACAATAAAATACGTTTGTTGGAAACCTGTTGATAATAGATTTTTTTCATTTACAGATACAAGCTTAAATTGCTTTAGATATTTGTCATCACTCCTATTAGTAATAGGATATGTTTGACGATTACCAGTAACTGCTATAAATTCATTTGCACCTAAGCTAATCTTTTCATTGTGTAATAAGTTATAATCGGAAACTGACATATAACCGAGTCGTTGGTTTTCAATCGATTTAAACTCAATAAAAAATTTTTGTGAATCCACTGTAGATAATTGTTTTTCAATACTTTCAATATCCGCTGCTACCTTACTTGGATCAGCCTTAGGAGGGGCGATATACTGAAAACTGTATGGATAATTCGCCTCACTATCTTTTTCAACATTATAGTAAGAACTAAATAAAATGCTTGTACATAAAAATACACCGCTTAATAAAATAGTGATTAAAAATAGTATATTTGCATGTGATTTCATTTTTGCATTGAGATTGGAAGCCAGTAACATATTCGTTTGTTTCATATAGGCTGACGATCTCTCAAAAGCTTTTAGCAGGAAGCGCATTCCTTGTGAGATGATTAGATAAATTGTAGAAAGAGCACTCACGAAAAATGCTCCATAGAAAAGAAGACCGAGACTACCTACGATGTCATGTTCTATTTTTAAAAAATAGCCTAAACCAACGGAAAACATAATGCTCATGAATAATAAAAGATAATGTGATTTTATCGGCTTTTCGATGATAGTATCACTTTTTAATAACTGAATTGATGCTTCTTTATTAATAAATCTTGTCATTATTTTTGAGATAACAACAAATAATACAAGGAATAAACCAATAGTTAAAACGATTGCTTTAATCGGAATATACATACCGAAAGTTTCTGCTTTTAAAACAACCTTGGTGCCCATTAAGAAGAGCGGTGCAATGACAAGCCCAAAAACAATTGCAGTAATAATTGCCATTACACCAATAAGAATATTTTCTCGAAATACTAGTGTACGAATTTGTTTCATGGATGCACCAGTAATCATAAAGATGCCTAGTGTTTTTGTTTTCTTCTTTAAAAAGGCCATGATGGAATAGGCGATATAAATAAATGAAAACAAATAAACGAGTAAACTCGCTAACATTAATGCAAGGCCAAGTGTTGAGTCTGGATCTAAACCAGCAAGACTTGGGTGAAAAGCAATGACTGTAAATAAAAAGAAAATAATGATCGAGAACATACTGCTAAGGAAATACGAAATATAGGTCCATTTATCACGTAAAATGTTTTGTACAACGATATGATTAAAGCTCATGCTGTCCACCACCTAAAAAAGCAAGTGTGTCCATGATTTCCTGGTAAAATTGTTTACGATTATTACCGCGATGAATTTCGTTATATAATTTACCATCTTTAATGAATATAATACGATTGGCGAAGCTTGCTACATAAGGATCATGTGTCACCATTAAAATAGAAGTTTTTAGTTCAGTATGAATCGAACTAAATAAGTGCATGACATCGTTTACTGCTTTTGAATCGAGATTCCCTGTAGGTTCATCTGCCAACAATAAACTTGGCTCATGAATAACCGCACGAGCAATAGCTACACGTTGTTTTTGCCCACCAGAAATTTCATAAATTCGTTTTGGCAGAAGCTCTTCAATTCCAAGAAATTGAGATACATGTAGAAGTCGTTGCTGCATTTTATCGGCAGGTAAACTATCTAAAGTTAACGGTAATAAAATATTTTCTTTCACCGTTAGCGTGTGGACAAGATTAAAATCTTGAAAGACAAAACCTAATTCCGAACGACGGAACTTTGCAAGTTCCTCATCATCTAAAGAATATGGATTTCTATTATTTATAAGAATTTCGCCAGCAGTAGGGCGATCGATTGTTGATACGCTATTTAAAAAAGTAGTTTTCCCACTTCCTGAAGGCCCCATAACGGCTACGAATTCATTCTCACTAAGCTGAAAATCTATGCCATTCAACGCCTTGTATGTGATTTCCCCGATATATTCTTTCTGCAAATTGGTCACTTGTAGGATTGAGCTTCCCATTTTTGAACAACTCCCTTACTTCGATTGAATAGCTTAAGTATAAAGAAGGAGCAGTATTTTACCTATTTGGTTAAATGACGTCAATATGACAAAGTTGTCATATTAGGCTTATCATCATGATTTTTTCACGCTATTTGAAAAGTCTATCGAAAAGGTAGTGATGTGCTCATAGGATTGTAAAGAAAAAGGGTGCTCTAATACAGTCAAAATCTTTTTCACTAAATACAAGCCTATACCTGTTGCTTCACCGCTTGTTCTACCTTTCATGCCTGTATAAAATAAATCAAAGACACGTGATATTTCACTATCCGGAATTGATTCTCCACAGTTTTTAATTCGTAAAGTAGCTTCGTCATAAATAATTTGAATAGAGCTTTCAGCCTCAGCATATTTAATGGCGTTATTGATAATTTGATAAAGCACAATCTTTAACCATTTACGATCTGAATAAATAATTGTATGTTCATCAATCGTCACTTTTGGAAAAATTTCTTTGGCGATGAAATAATCTTTTAAATCATTAACAACTTCCTTCGTAAGCTCCTTTAATGAAAGTGCTTCTATTTTTAAATCAGCCACTAGATTGGACGTGCGTTCATAAGTTAGTAGCTGATTCAAGGTAAACGTCAGCTTATCACATTCCTGATTAATTGTTTGCAAGTGCTCTGATTGGTTAGTTGCATTAGATTGGATCATCAGTTGAATAACCGACAATGGCGTTTTCATTTGATGGGCAAAATGTGAAAGTACAAGCTGCTTTTCTTTCCCTTGCTCCTCTAAATATTGCTGCTGTGTTAAGTATAGATATTGCATTTGTCGTAGTTTTTGGCTATAGGCCTGCTCCACCATAGCCTGTGGTTCATACAGATGGAGGTCATCGCCTGTTAATGTGCTCTTCTGTAAATGAGTATAGAGCTTTCTTCTTCGAAAATAACGTCCAATCAGCCAAACGATAAATAGGAAGCTCACGAGAAAGATAAAGTAAAGATAGTGCGAAGCTAAATCGTCCAGGGAATGAATAATCCAGGGTAATAATAGAAAGCTTACACAATAAAGAATAATTACACTTACATGATCTCGAAAGAAGAGCTTCATTCTTCTGCCTCCACTAATTGATAACCAAGTCCGCGAATTGTTTTAATTTCTAGTCTAGATTGGATCGCCTCGAACTTTTTGCGTAGTCGGCCAATATTAACAGATAAAGTGTTTTCCTCAACGAAGGCTTCATCATCCCAAATGGCACTTAACAATTTTTGACGAGGAACAACATTAGGATAAGCTTCAAATAGTAATGTGCTAAGCTGCATCTCTTTTAATGTTAGTAGGCTCTCATGCTTTTCGGTGTAAAGACGAACTGTATTAGCATTTAATGTTGTATTTGCAATGGAGATCGAATTAGAATCGGAGGAAGCATATTCTCCGTATGTACGGCGAATAAGACCATTCACCTTTGCCATAAGAACATCTAGCGAGAAGGGCTTCGTAATAAAATCATCCGCACCATTTTCAATCCCATATACTTGATCGATATCATTAACACGAGCAGATACAATAATAATAGGGCAGTTGGATAGCTGGCGGATTTTGCGCGACCAAAAGTACCCATCATAGGTTGGTAGGTTAATGTCCATAATAACAAGATGGGGTTGAATTGCTTGAAATTCTTCTACTATTTGATTAAATTGTTGAACGGTATAGCATTCAAATTGATATTTTGATAAATGCTCCTCAATGATTTTTGAAATATTGATATCGTCCTCTATTATGTAAATTTTGTACATAGTATCAACCTTTCTTTTTTTTGCTCATCACCGAAAGTTGGGAATAACATTTGTTTAAAACGTATGTCATGTAAATAAGTTGATTGGAGTGGAGACTGGGCGGCTCATCGGACGCCCCTAGGAAGCTTTGCTCTGCGCGAAAGCGAAGCGACAAGCAACGAAGCGCCCAGTCGGAACGGAAATCAACCCCACGTTATGCTGAGTAGCCTTCCTATTTATATATTTTTAATGTACCCTGATTTTAAAAAATTCATTAATATTCTCCATTGAATAAAGTAATTGTAACTTGAAATTATAAAAAAGAGCCACCACAAACCCAATTGGGAATGTGATGACCTCTTTCGTTTATTTTTTTGGAATGTGGAAGGTGATAGTTGTTCCTTCATTTAACGTGCTATTAATTTGTAACCTCTGTCCGTAAATCCTTTTAAGACGTAAATCTGTATTACGTAGCCCTACACCAGAGTTTGGCGAATAGCTACCCGATTGTAGATCATCTAATAGACTTGAATCAATCCCGACCCCATTATCTATAACACTTACTGCAACATGATTCGGATAATCTTTTATACGAATACAAACTGTACCGCCTTCTTCTTGTTTTAATACACCATGACAAATTGCATTTTCCACTAAAGTTTGTAAGGAGATAGGGGGGATATCAATATTGATATTGTCATCAATATCCCATTCGATATTTAGTAAGTCCCCAAAACGCTGCTGACTAATATAGAGATATGACCGTACTAGGTCTAACTCATCCTTAAGTGACACTACTCGCTGTAAATTTCGCGCATCGAAGCTGGCGTGTAGATATTCACCAAAATGATGCATTAAGTCAATCATTCGGTCTGTATCGATCGTACTAAGTGATGCAATTGAGTTTAATGTATTAAATAAAAAATGAGGCTGTATTTGGGCCTGAAGCCAAGCTGTTTCTAGATGTAGTCGTTGATTGATGCTATATTTTAAATCGATTAAGGCTCTACTCCTTACCTTTAACTCTAAAGAATTAATGGGCTTTGTCACATAGTCATTTGCACCATGTGCGAAACCAGTATAAACATCTGCGGGATAATTTCGAGCCGTTAATATTAAGACAGGTAATTCAAGCAAGGAGTAATGCTCTCGAATAATTTCAGTTAATGCATAGCCTGATATATAAGGTAACATCGCATCAATAATGACTAGATCCCATTCTTCTCGCTGCAGCAATTCTAATGCCTTCTCACTGCTAGTAACTGTAGTAACAGCATATTCTGGAGTTGCAAATAAGCTACGCATAATTGTTAAGTTAACAGGATCATCATCGATCATTAAAATGTTGAATTGCTTTTCCGTTATAGATGATGAATTTTTTTCTTCAACAAGAAGATGCGTGTCCTCTTCCTCGATATAGGATTGCTCCTCATTAACGTTTTCATCTGCTAATGGTAAGGTGAAAAAGACATCCGATCCTTTGTTAGGAATAGAGTGTATTTGTAAAGTTCCTCCATGTAATTCGATTAGCCTCTTTGAAATTAATAATCCAAGGCCGATTCCATCATTATTATCATTTCCTTGTTCGTAAGGAGAAAATAGACGACTTTGGATAGCATCATCCATTCCTAACCCAGTATCACGAATATGGATAACAGCCATATTATTTTCGATTTGGGCGCTGATTTTTATAGATCCTGCACTCGTATATTTAATGGCATTGTGTAGGAGATTAAAAAGAATTTGAATCAATCGATTTTCATCTGCCACCACATTAGGGAATGACCTAGGGATTGTTGAACTCATTTGAATCTGTTTACCGATTGTTATAAAACGTAACAAATCAAAAACGCCATAAACTGTACCTTGAATGCTGACGTTGTGTTTATGGAGATACAAATTACCTTCTTTTAAACGAGTAAAGTCTAATATGTCATTTAATGAAAATGACATGCTTCTCCCGATATCAATAAGATGTTTTAGGTTTTGTTTATCATCAGCCATAAGCTTATTGTTTGGATTATCGTAAATGGATTGCCCTAACGTAATCATTTTATTCATAGGATCCCATAGCTTTTGTGAGCTACTAGATAAAAATTCATCCTTCAAAGCATCGTCTTTTTGTAATTTAGCAATCAATTGATGAATCTGCTCTTTATTTTCAAAAAACCGTTTAAACCAATAGCCTGAGAAACCGAGCATCATAAACAAATAATCGAATGGATACATCGGTATATCAAAAGAATAGTTGGATTTGATATACGCCCATATGATGCCGTTTAATGTTCCGAGAGCCGCCAATGCAATAAAAGCAGTGCTTTGTGTTTGATTTTCAAGATACTCTCTTAAAGCGAGTACTACTACAGATAAAAATGAAATGACATACAGTATAAAGTAAAGAGAGTTTATTGTGTTTAACCAATTAATCGGTAAGACGATAGTGAAAAATGCTGAAAGGGCGTAGAAAGCAAAGAGCCACTGAAAGCTTTTAGCATGACGATATTTGACTAGTAAAACACGCATAAATTGAACAAAGAAAAAAGAAGATCCTAGAAAAATAATTGAAGATAACTTAAAAGACCATACATAATCAAGATGTAACCAGTTGAGTATAGATGGATCATGTGAAATTAACTCATCTGCTAAAGGTAAAAGAAAGCCTATTGTGAACAGTAAAACAACTGGTTTTGGATAAATAAACAAGAACACAAGGCTACTAAAAAGTGCAAACAACAAGAGCGTTATTGAAATTGTAGCAAAAGATAAATTATTAATAATTTGTTGGTGCGCCATAGCTGAGGCGGAGGTAAACCAGATTTTCTTATTAATAGTAGGGCTTATTGCAGTATCGAAATTAGATGCATGTAAAATTATGTCAAGTTCAGGTTGTTCATTTGTAAAGTAATGCGTATAAGTAGCGACTTGACCGTGATGACTATGTGAATCAGTAGCTACTTTTCCTGACTGTTCAACTAACTTCCCGTTAAGATACAATGCTGAGGCAGTTGACACTGCTGGAATCCGAATGGCATAACGATTATCTTTGGGAGCATTGTCATTGAGTAAGATTTTTAAACGATATGTACCGTATCGTTCTGCGGTTGCCTCAGGTTCTTGCATAGGAATCACGCGGGTAGCTTGTTCAAATGATTGGAGAGACTTGTTATGATCAATATTTAATGGATCTATTAATAATCCGGGATAGTAGACCCATTCCCCATCTAAGTAAAGAACTTCTTTATCGGATAGCTGATGATCCCGTAGATCAAATACACCTTCCCGGGCAATCGGTTGTTCACTGGAAGGGGAAAAATAGGCAAGCCATAGTATACGAAGTGTAGTAAGAACTATAAAAATTAAAATGATGAAAAGCGAATGTCGTATTGTCGCTTTTTTTAACAGTGACATAAGAACCTCCGGAATTTACTGAATGTATTAAAAGGCCTATATTCACCATGCCATGAAATTTAGAAAATGGGAATAAGAAATTTATAAAAAAAGTTACTTTCAGACTAATCAGAAAGAGTTGGTTTTCGCTTCGGGCTACTAGCTCTCTGGCGAGAGTAGCGTGAGATCTTAGCTCCTGCCTATTGTATGTGTCAATTATATTTTTTTGTGAATTAGTTTTCGTTAAGGGGTGTGAGTATAATTTCAAGGGGAGAAATAATCTGGTGTAGGTAAATTCAAGTTAAAGCCTCCAAGATTATGCAAAAGGCATATTGATAATACCTGTTTACCAATAAGCTTAGGCATCGAGGGTATTTTTCTCGATGCCTAGAATTATTCAACAGATATAGCGTTAAACAACTCAGTTGTTTCTAGCTTTGGTAAAATACCGAGATCCGTCATCAATATACTTTTAAAGGTGTTGTAAACCTTTACTGCACCTGCTCGATGATCAACTTCTATATAGTGCCTCATTAGCTGTTGGATAATTTTATCGGAATAGGGGGTATGTTCTACTGTTAATAGTAATATATGTTCTCGTTTTTCCACATCATCTATTGCTGTATAGTGCTCTACTAAATCATGAAGTAAAAGAGTAAATTTGTTGTTCATAAAACTTGCTTTACTAGTAATCCAGGGATAATCTAATGAGGTCATAAACTCACCTTGGTAATTTTGCACGAGCGCCTCAGCTCTCTCTACATCAATCTTGCCAGTCTCCGTTTTACCACTTAAAATATGCTCCAAGTCATGGGCATCACATTGAAAATCCTCTAATTGCAAAATATAGCAGCCGTTAGCATACTGTATGACTTCTGAATAACCCAATGTTGAAAGCGTGGTGCGTAGATAGGAAACTGTTGTATGTAACTGCACTCGTGCCTTTTTACATTCCGTGTCTGCCCATAAAGCTTCGATGATTGTATCGCGAGGCACATGACTATTAAGATTGGAAAGAAGAAAGGCAAATAATTCTTTTGTTTTAAGCGTTCTCCAATGGACCGCTTTGTCATTATGTAAAACAACGAATCCTCCAAAGCATTGGATCGTAAGTGCGGGTTTATTTCGTACTTCTATAGGATTCGGTTTATTTTCTAGGAGAAGGAGTTCTTGGATTCTATTAATAGTTGTCTCTAAACGAGCTTTTGAAATAGGCTTTAATAAATAGTCAAGGGAGTGAATTTCAAATGCTTGTACTGCATAGTCTCGATACGCAGTGACAAATACGATATAAATATTTTTGTCCCATTCTTTTAAAAGCTGTGCAATCTCTAAACCGTTCAAGCCAGGCATTTCAATATCTAAAAATGCCACTTGGAAATCCAAGGTTGGCCCAACTGCAAGCAAATCTTTTACAGTAGTAAAAGATCTAACGACCTCTATTGAATTAAATTCCTTTAACTTTTTCTCCATGTTTATAAGCGCTAATGGCTCATCATCCATTACTATCGCTCGAATCAAAAAGGCCACCAACTTTCTAATTTTTATTAACCTGATATCAATTATACCTTAGTGAAGTAGGTTAAATTAAAATATCAATGACTGACCCTTTATACGGATGTATGGTCGCTTGCTGCTGCAATATTAAGATTGACTGCATTTTACATAACACCCATTTGCACAGTATGTTGTAGCTTCATCAGTTGAGAAGTCATTACTGTATTAATTTCCAACCTACACTCCTCCTTTACCGTATTATCGGATAAAAACACTTATTTTCCAATATATAAAGATTGCAAATAGAGTTCTAATATTGCCTCCATAAAATTGATTGTTTACCAAAAATATATTCGTTCTTGTATATTTTTCCGAATTTTTAGCAATAATTCGTAATATCAGGTCTGTTGTCCTGAATGATTGCTTGTATTCTCTAGCATTAAGAGCCTGAATCTAGTGTGCTAGCAGAAGACTGCGAAATAATAAAATGTGGAGGTTACAAAATATGAAAAAACAAGCTTTAGCTTTAGCAGTAACATTAACCTTGGGATTAAGTTTATTTGCCAGTCCGTCATCTGCAAAGGACAAACTTTCTTTTATGCCATTCGATGCATTGTGGGGAATCTCGAAAATTTACAATTTATCTTTAGAAGATTATGAGCCAATGTTCGGCTCAGACGCAAGATGGTTTTATCCAGAGCAAAATTTAAATATAGCCGAAAAGAAAAATGATAATTCGCCGAAAGACCAACATTTTGTTGAGGCTGGAGATACTTTATTTACAATTGCACGTGTGAATGATGTGTCAGTGGAAGAATTGCAAGAATGGAATAACCTTGCATCTTCTGATCTAATTTATGTAGGTGAATCATTGGCTATCAAAGCTTCGGCAGCAAAACCTAAAACGTCCGAAAGCAGACCTACAACGGTAGCAACGACATCAAGTAAAAAGCAAGCGACAACTTCAAGTAATAATACAGCTGCGACAGCTAGTACAAAATCAGTGAGTGCTCCGACAACTACGGGCAAAACGTTCACAATGCGAGCAACAGCCTATACAGCGTATTGCGAAGGATGTTCGGGAATTACAGCGAATGGAACAGATATAAGATCGAATCCAAACTTAAAGGTAATTGCTGTAGATCCACGAGTAATCCCGCTTGGAACAAGGGTTTGGGTTGAAGGTTATGGTGAAGCAATTGCAGCAGATACTGGTGGAGCGATAAAAGGTAATAAAATTGATGTATTTATTCCTACCGAGGGACAAGCTCGTCAGTGGGGCGTCAAAAATGTAATTGTAAAAATTTTAAATTAATGTAATTGTGAGGGTGTCTCCTTAAATTGGAGATATCCTTTTTATATTGTTTAAAGTTTACAAAATTTACTCCTTAATCAATGATTCGCAAAATTCCTATTGCAGTTGCATAAGTGAAAGGATTGTTGGAAACCATCAAAAAGAGGAGGGATTTTTATGAAAAAAATGAGCTTAATAATAATTTCTTTATTAGTATTTGTCGGTGGTTGTAGTTTATTTGAAAAGAAGGAGCAAAAAGTGGCAGTAAACGCAAATTCAGGGCTAACTGCAACCGCGAAAGTAATTGGTAAAAATAATGAAAGCTATGGCAATGCATATTTTGAGGAAGAGGATAATGGGGTTAAGATGACACTCGCACTATCAGGGGTGCCAGCAGGAAAACATGGCATTCATATTCATTCCGTTGGGAAGTGTGAACCACCGACATTTGAATCAGCAGGTCCTCATTTTAATCCAACGAGTAAAGAGCATGGGAAGGATAACCCTAAAGGTTATCATTTAGGAGATCTTCCAAATTTAGAAGTTGGAGAAGATGGTAAAGTAGATCTAAACTTTTTAGCTGAAGGGCTAACATTAGAAAAAAATGCTGCCAACTCATTGTTACGTGAGGGGGGCACTACATTAATCATTCATGAATCAGAGGATGATTATAAAACGGATCCTTCGGGTAATTCTGGTGCTAGAATTGCTTGTGGCATTATTCAATAAGGACAATGGAACGACTGTATCTAAAGAAAATCACTTTAGATACAGTTTTTTTGTTTTAAGGGTAAAAATCGACAACAAATGAAAGTCCGAAATCATCACTTTTAGTTCATTACTTTCATCACCATAGCGTGAGGTTGATTTCCGTTCCGGCTGGGCACTTTGTTGCTGAAGAAGAAAGTAAAGATTACTTCGATAATGAGTATGCATTTTTTATACATACAGAAATTAAAATTATTTTCTTGAAAAAGAATTTAACGGTTTAATATAGATAAATTCGGTTTGAAGAAGTTATTAATTTAATGCAGGAATATTAGGGATTTGAGGGAAATAGTATAATTATAAAAGACTGAATTTACAATAAATTAATTGACATTAATATACTAAATTTGATAATTTTAAATAGATTCTTATTTTTAACCAAGGGGGAAGGTTACTATGAAGAAAAAACAATTCAAGCTATTAATGCTATTAAGTGCCTTTGCGCTATTGATTTTAGCTGCATGTGGGTCTGATAGCGGAGCAGGTTCAAAGGGCTCGGATAAGGGTGATTCGACAGCATCTGCTAAGCCGGATTTTTTGAACTTATTAACAGGTGGAACACAAGGGACTTACTATGCACTAGGTGGGACATTTGCTGATTTAATTTCTAAAGAAACAGACATTAAAACGACGGCTGAAGTATCTCAAGCATCTGCTGCCAACATGACAGCTTTGCAAGATGGTAAAGGTGAAATTGCCTTCGTGCAATCAGATATTGCTTTTTACGCAACTGAGGGAACAATGATGTTTGATGGTAAAAAAATTGATACAATTGCTGCTCTAGGTGCACTTTATCCAGAAACAGTCCAATTAGTAACGACTGAAGCATCGGGCATTAAATCATACGCTGATTTAAAAGGGAAAAAGGTTTCTGTAGGTGCACCAGGTTCTGGAACTTACGCAAATGCTGAACAATTACTTGAAATTCATGGTTTAAAAATGGATGATATCAAAGTGCAAAACCTTGATTTTGGTGAGTCTACTGACGGTCTTCAATCTGGCCAAATCGACGCAGCATTTATTACTGCTGGTACGCCAACAGGTGCTGTTGAGGCATTAAATGCAACAACTAAAGTAAATATCATCGGTATGGATGCTGGTAAAGCGGATGAGTTAATCGCTAAATACCCTTACTATGCAAAAGATACAGTAAAAGCTGGTACGTATGGTATCGCGAAAGATACTGAGACAGTTTCAGTGCTTGCAATGCTAGCGGTGAAAAAAGATCTTCCAGAAGATGTTGTTTATTCAATGACGAAAGCTATTTATGATAACACAAATAAAATTTCGCACGCTAAAGGGGAATTTATCAAAGCTGAGACAGGTTTACAGGGAATCAGTATTGATGTTCACCCGGGTGCTCAAAAATACTTTGATGAAAAGAAATAACAGAACGCTCGAAGGTTAAATGTAGGTTTTATCAGGCAAATGTAACGTTATTTTCTTAAATACAAAGAGGCTCGGATTGCGTAAAGCTTCGAGTCTCTTTTCTTCCTTAAGTAGTGATAAAACGCGAATAGCTTTTAACCTATTTCAGCAGGTGTCTTTTGTACCGAAAGCGTAGCGACAGGTACAAAAGACACCTGCTAGAAATATAGGAACTCAGTCTAAAAACGCCACGTCCTGTGTCAACGACTGAGTGACCAACATCATGTTGTCGCTGACGCTTCGCTTTCGCACAGGCAAAACCCTTTGTTGACGCTTCGTTAGCACTGCGCTTTCGCACAGAAAACATTTGTTGGTCTAAAGCCTCCGGCGGATGTCACGGAATTGGAAAGGAGTTCTTTGTGCTTGCACAAATCCGATTCCGGACGCAATTATGCCGAGGCATAATCGTGTGGGGGAAAAGATGTGGTGCAAAAGAGAACATTAATTATTGTTTTAGCTTTTTTATGTATTTGCTTCAGTATAGTCATTTTTCTTCCTCTTCAAAAGGTATTCGCATTTACGGAAACGCGTTTAAATGACCCGATTGTGCATTATATACCACTTACAACTGAGGATAGATTTGATATTAGATACACTCACTCTATCCATAAAACGGATGTACTCGAACATTATAAATGCGTAGATGGAACTAGTATTCAAATGTTAGGGATGGAGTATGAGAGTTTAGCGATTGGCATGCCAAGCTATGCAGAGGAAAATCAAACATTAACAGAGCGAAATGGGAAATATTTTTTGCAGTTTGACTATGAAGTTATTGAAAATTTTACGATTTATATAGGCGATTTAGATTTAGATCTTGTATTAGATTACGAGGATTATGATTACGATTTAAAAAAGGATTTACAAAGGGGAAAATCCTACTTATTTGAGGTGAAGCGTTTATCGCTTTATGAACAATGGAAAGGAGTAAGGATGAAATGACGACACAGCATAAATCAAACGACGAAGTAAAAAAAGAAGAATTTGAACAAATATCAGCAGAAGAGCAACAAGCAATACTTGAGAAGTATGATATTGAATCCAATGTACGAACGATTTCGGGCATGATGAAGCATGTCATTTTCTTTGGATTACTAGCATTTTCATTGTTTCAACTTTACACAGCAATTTTTGGCCAATTTCCAGCGCAAATTCAGCGTACGATACATTTAGGTTTTGGTTTAACCTTAATTTTCTTATTATTCCCAGCTCGGAAAAAAGCGGCAAAGAATAAAATTGCATGGTTCGATTATATTTTAGCGGTATTATCCATTGTAGTAGGTTCGTATTGGACAATGAATTATTCAGAGCTTGTGAATAGTAATGGTACCATTACTCAAACAGATTTTATTGTAGGTCTCGTGGCGGTTGTATTAGTACTTGAGGCGGCTCGCCGTGCAGTAGGGTTACCGATTACCATCATTGCTGTAGGTTTCTTAATTTATGCATATTTCGGGCCGTATTTCCCAGCTTTTATGGCACATAGAGGGCAAGATTTTGAGAGTATTGTTAATCTCATGTATTTTACGACAGATGGGATTTTTGGAACACCGATTAGTGTTTCTGCTACATTTATTTTTGTGTTCTTACTTTTTGGAGCGTTCCTTGTCAAAACGGGTGTTGGTCAATACTTTAATGATTTAGCGGTATCTCTTGCAGGAAAATTAATTGGTGGCCCTGCAAAAGTGGCGGTATTTTCTAGTGCGCTTCAAGGTACGATTTCGGGAAGCTCTGTAGCGAATGTTGTAACATCTGGATCCTATACGATTCCAATGATGAAAAAACTTGGCTACCGTAAAGAGTTCGCAGGTGCGGTTGAAGCAGCGGCATCTACTGGTGGGCAGTTAATGCCTCCGATTATGGGTGCGGCAGCGTTTTTAATGGTTGAGTTTATCGGCCGCGGAATTACGTATTGGGATATTGCGAAAGCGGCGGCGATCCCTGCATTACTTTATTTTACAGGTATTTGGATTATGACTCACTTCGAAGCGAAGCGTGTAGGTTTAAGAGGCCTACGTGATGATCAAATGCCAAATCGTCGAGAAGTATTTAAGAAAATTTATCTTCTATTACCGAT
The DNA here is from genome assembly GCF_056322905.1 of Lysinibacillus sp. G1-3. Classification (NCBI taxonomy): domain Bacteria; kingdom Bacillati; phylum Bacillota; class Bacilli; order Caryophanales; family Bacillaceae; genus Lysinibacillus; species Lysinibacillus sp. G1-3. Next base: position 18,490 of record NZ_JBWHYQ010000018.1, on the reverse strand, counting down.
CGTCGCAATTATCGTTTTAATGTTAACTGGTACGCCGGTAATGCATGCAGCGCTTTACGGTATTATTATTTCTATTGGTGTCGCGATGTTTAATAAGGAAACACGTTTAAAACCAAAAGATATTATTGAGGCATTAGTTGAAGGTGCGCGTACAGCACTTGGTGTCGTAGCGGCAACAGCTTGCGCGGGTATTATCGTAGGTGTTGTTGTGAAAACGGGGCTAGGCTTAAGCTTAGCGAATAGTTTAGTAGAACTAGCGGGTGGTAGTATTATTTTAACGCTAATTTTTGTCATGATCGCTTCCCTAATTCTTGGGATGGGGGCTCCTACAACAGCAAACTATGTCATTACATCAACGATTGCTGCTCCGGCAATCGTGGCGTTATTATCACCGAATACACCGCAGGAATTAGTACCAATCGTCGTTTTATTATCGGCACACTTCTTTGTATTCTACTTTGGGATTATCGCTGATATAACACCGCCTGTTGCACTTGCTGCTTTTGCGGCTTCGGGAATCTCTGGGGGAGATCCAATTAAAACAGGTGTAAACTCAGCGAAGCTAGCTATTGCAGCGTTTATTATTCCATATATGATTGTATTCTCACCAGCGTTGTTAATGATAGATACAACTATACCTCAAATTATATGGGTAGTATTCACGGCTATCACAGGAATGGTAGCTATAGGTGCGGGAGTAATCGGTTACTGGTATCGCAAAATGCTTTGGTTTGAACGTATTATTGCGATTGCAGCTGGTTTGCTTCTGATCTATCCAGAAAAGTTTTCAGATTGGGCAGGTTTAGCCATCTTTATTGCAATGTTTGTTATCCAATACGTAACACAGCATAAAGGTAACGATGACGACGATCGAAATAGTACGAGTGTTACAGCTTAAGTAAAAAGTAAAGGGCTTCGGCCTGGATGAAAAAATAAGAGAATTTCATTATTTTGTAAATATTACCAAAAGAGATGTATCGGATTTTGATACATCTCTTTTTTTCTTGAAATTCAATCTAAAAAGTAGATTGTTTTTATATTTTTTATGCATAATGAGCATCGTTTATTGCTTTTTCTGCAAAGGTCATTGTATAATTCTTTTATCAGAAAATTCAGTTAAATAAATTGAGGAGGTGTAAAAATGGACAAAATTTTTAACTCGAAATTTGAAACGTATTTAATGGATCAGGAATTGGAGCTAAATATCGAAGAGGAAAAAAATGAGGAGCAACTAACAATGGTACATTATGAAGAATATCCAGAAGGATTTTTTACAAGTTTATAATATTTATTTGAGGGACTGTGCTAAAGGTAGAAATTACTTTTAACACAGTCCTTTGTTTTTTTACATAAAAGTTGGGAGTAGTATTTGTAGGAATGTATGCTATGAATTTAGGTGGATCTTCATTCCGGCTGGGCGACTTCTCGGGGATTAGCGTTAGAGGAGTGATAACGCCTTTGTGACCAACCTTCGTTGGTTTAGATGAATACTTTGAAGATTTATCGGAACAAAATCTCGCTTTATCGGAATGTTTTCTCATTTTATCGGAATAATTTCCGTTCTGACTGGGCGACGACTCGACGCGCCCAGTCAGAACGAAAATCAACCACAATCTATAGTTATTGTCCTCTTTTTTTTATGAATTCGTTTCATGTATAATGGGAAACAAAAATGCGTATAGAGGTGTGGTTATGTCAAATGCAGTGTTAGAGGAAACAATTTACCAATGGTTTGAACATTTTCATAAATACCCAGAGGTCAGTTGGAAGGAATTCGAGACGACAAAAAAAATCGCGTCGATTTTAGATGAGTTAAGCGTATCCTATCGGTTGTTAGGAGATGTTCCGGGGCTAGTTGCTGAAATTGGTACAGGTGATGAAATTGTTGCTGTACGTGCAGATATAGACGCATTATGGCAGGAAGTGGATGGGAAATGGCAAGCAAATCACTCATGTGGTCATGATGCCAATATAACGATGGTACTTGGGGCTTTATTACTGCTGAAAGATCGACCATTGCAACATCGTGTTCGTTTTATTTTCCAGCCTGCTGAAGAACTTGGGAATGGAGCTTGTGCTGCCTTTGAGCGAGGAGCGGTTGATCGTGTATCGCATTTATTTGGTGTTCATTTAAGACCAATTGAAGAACTACCACTTGGTAAGGTATCGCCTGCGATTCATCATGGGGCAGCCTATTTTTTAGAAGGAACTATTCGAGGTACAGATGCCCATGGTGCTAGACCTCACCAAGGGAAAAATGCAATCGATGTGATTATGGCCATACAACAAATGCTCAATAGCATACATTTATCACCTTTCGAGCCTCATTCTGCAAAGCTAACGAAGATTGTTGCGGATGGTGGTAGTACGAATATTATTCCAGGCACTGCGAGCTTCTCGATGGATATTCGAGCGCAACATAATAATCAACTAGAGTTACTTCGTAGTCGTATTGAATTTGGCTTAAAATCGATCCAACAGCAGTTTGAGATTGGTATAGACTGGAAATGGATAGACTTTACACCTGGTGCTGAGGTTTCTTCAGTTGCCGCACGTATGGCTAAAGACGCAATTATTGAAACACTTGGGGAAGAGCATCTAGCAGTGGAAATCACAACACCTGGAAGTGATGATTTTCATTTTTACACAGTTAAAAAACCTGAATTAAAAGCAACGATGATAGGTATTGGAGCCAACTTAACGCCTGGATTGCATCATCCAAAAATGACTTTTGAAAGAAGTGCATTAATGGACGCTGCGAAAGTACTTGCTTGTGTGTTAGAAAAAAAACCTGAATACGAATAATGATTATGAGAGCGAGCTCTGTCAAAATTCTTTTGATAGAGTTCCTTTTTATTTTCTTTTTTATCGAAATATATGAATATTCCGCATTGCTCCAAATAGCTATTTGAAAGCGTTTTATTGCGCTAAAACAGTAGAAATCGCTCGAGAAGCATAAAATTTTTGCGTTGACTTTTAATTTTTTGAATATTATGCTAAAAAACGTAAAAAATTATTTGCGTCTTTGACAAACTAGCTTGGCAACTGGTGCAAAAAAAGGGGATGGATTCATGAAAAAAGATATTAATGCTGGTTGGGCACTTCTGCCTTTTGTAATAATGATTATAGCTATGTTAATTACAGTAGTTGTGTTAGAGCAAAGTCCTCACGTACCACTTATTATCGGAACAACTGTAGCAGCAGTAGTTGCCAAAATGCATGGATTTAAATGGATGGAAATTGAGGAAATGATGTATAAGGGGATACGTCTAGCTTTACCTGCAATTGTTATTATTATTTTAGTAGGTTTGACAATCGGCGCATGGATTGGCGGCGGTGTCGTAGCGACAATGATTTATTTTGGTTTAAAATTAATTTCTCCAGCTTGGTTTTTAGTAACAATCATGCTGTTATGTTCAATTGTTTCATTGGCGATTGGTAGCTCATGGTCAACGATGGCTACAATCGGTGTTGCTGGAATGGGTATTGGTTTAAGTATGGGAATCCCTGCAGCAATGATTGCCGGAGCGGTTATTTCAGGTTCATACTTTGGTGATAAGATGTCACCATTATCGGATACTACTAACCTCGCAGCAGGTTTAACAGGTACCGACTTATTTGATCATATTAAGCACATGCTTTATACGACTATTCCAGCTTTAGTCATTGCAATCGTTGTATTTGGAATTATGGGAAGAAGCTTCGCGGATATTTCAATGCAATCAGAAAGCATTTTAACAACATTAAAAGTAATGGAGGAAAGCTTTGTTATTTCTCCTTGGTTATTGCTTGTACCAGTTGGTGTAATTGTATTGGTAGCGAAAAAAGTGCCTGCGATTCCAGCTTTAGTTGTCGGAATTATCTCAGGATTCTTACTACAAATCTTCGTACAAGGCGGTACACCTACAATGGCTGTACATGCTTTACAAGAAGGATTTGTTATTTCAACTGGCAATGAAATGGTGGACAACCTATTTAACCGTGGTGGCTTAGATTCAATGATGAATACGGTTTCAATGACGATTGTGGCTATGACATTCGGTGGAGTCTTAGAATATTCCGGCATGTTAAAAGCACTTATGGATGTCATTGTGAAATTTGCTAAATCTACAGGAAGCTTAGTTGCTTCAACGATTGCTGCATGTATTACAACAAATGCTACATGTTCTGAGCAGTATATTTCAATTGTTGTACCATCACGTATGTTTGCGAATGTGTATCGAGAGCGTGGCTTACATTCGAAAAACCTATCTCGCGCGTTAGAAGATGGGGGAACACTAACTTCTGTATTCTTCCCATGGAATACTTGTGGAGTCTTTATTTTGGCGACGTTGGGTGTAGGGGCAATGGAATACGCACCATATGCAATTATTAACTTCCTAGTACCTATTATTTCAATTTTTTATGCATATATCGGATTTGCGATTGTTAAGCTAACACCTGAAGAAATGGAAGCGGCAGAGAAGCGCAAAAAAGAGGAAGAACTAAATGATACTAATATGGTCATGGCTGACTAAATCCAAGTGTTAAAGGTCACTTTTCTCTGATGATAAGCTCTCGCGGACGAAGAAATTTCTGCGAGAGCTTGTCATTTTTCAATAGACTGCAAAGTTCAATTCATAAATTGTACGTGGGCGACCTTGTTGGTGAGGCATTTCTTCACCAACCACTTTAGCATAGCCGTTATCCACTAATTTTTTAATAATGCGCTCTGTTGTGCGGCGTGTAACTTGTAAGTGTTCTGCCAGGTTATGAGATGTAAATTGAGCTGATTGGCGCTCCCTGCTAAAATGAATGATCTTAGAAATATTTAATGGACTTAAGCTTGTTTGCTTTGCCATTTGTAAAACGTAGGGATCATCTGTTTTTAAAGCTAGACTCAGCTCTGATTTCGGGAATGGACCTAGCAAGTTTTTATGCTCATCGAGTATATAAATTTCACAAGGTTTAGCAAATGTTATTGCATTTTTGGCATTATGGTTAGCCTCAACTATAGAGTGACCATACCCAAATGCTAGCTTAAATGATTGATTGGTTTGTTGTAATAAGTTCTGTAAGTTCTCTTTTTCGAGTGCCTTTTGTAAATGTCCAGCTGTCGTATATAGTTCAAAAGAATACGGTGAAATTTCTTTATAAGTTGAATGCGTAATGGCTGTGATTTGCGTGAGCATGTTATCGTCTATAGGTTTATTTTCAGAAGCCTCTAATAGTCCAACGGCAGCTTTCACAGATTCAGATTTTGTAAGAAGTGATTGAGATTTCGTTTCTTCTAGGCATTGAATAATGGAGTTAGTTGCATCTAACATGCGCATTGCCGGTATTTGAAGAGCTTGTAATTCATCAAACACGCTATGAATACTTGTTATGACAAAATCAATGCTGTTAGCCTCCCATAAAGCGATATGATGCTGCAATATAGATTGAGTAAGTTTAGTGATAGAAATAGCCTGTATATATGGTTTTGGACCAACATACTCTATTTCTGTTAAAACATTTTCGACAATAGCTGGATTCATAACATCGATGGAAATTCTATTTAAAGGTACCGCATGATTCGCTACAAGCGATAATAAAGTTGTAGAAATAGCCGTCTCATCTTGTTTTATATAATTCCAAGGTATTGGTAGCTCTGACAATGCGGACTGGGCATGTAAATAGGGCAACGTGCCGCCGAATAAAAGGGCATCACATGGCTTAATTTCCTTTAACAAAACAGGTGCCTCTGTAGGTTGCTTGTAAAGATAAAAATCTATTTGAATATTCTCTATGTTTTGTGCGATACTATTTATACGCTTCATAAATGCTTTAGAGCAGATAACCGCTATTTTAGTAGACATGGGCATGTTCCTTTGCTTCTATATTTTTTTGATAATTAGCGACGTATTAGCGACGACTATATTATACAGGAGACTGATAAAAATGAAAATCCAACAAGTAGAAATTTTTGCAATCCATTTACCACTTATTGATCCATTTATCATCAGTTATGCTACATATGATACGATGCCTTCTATTATTTTGAAGGTGACGACAGACACAGGTATTGTAGGCTACGGTGAAGCTGTACCAGATGAACACGTAACAGGGGAGACGTGGGAGAGCACATACGCGCTATTAAAGAATCAGCTTGCTCCGGCAATCATTGGAGAAAATCCAATGGCCTTTGAAAAACTTCACGATAAAATGAACAAAGTAGTGAAAGATGTCCCTGCGGCAAAAGCAGCGATTGACATTGCTTGTTTTGATATTGCAGGGAAAGCGTTACAAGTTCCGGTGTACCAACTACTAGGCGGACGTTATCATGAGAAATTCCCGATTACCCATGTATTGAGCATTGGAACACCTGAGGCAATGGCAGAAGAGGCGGCTAATCGAGTAGAAATGGGCTATCAATCATTTAAAATGAAGGTAGGAACAGAGGTAACTCGTGATGTTGCTCGTATCAAAGCGGTGCGTGAACGCGTTGGTGAGGACATTGCTATTCGTGTAGATGTAAACCAAGGGTGGGGCAATGCGTCAACTACATTACAAGGTTTACGTGCATTGAAAGATCTGAATATCGATTGGTTAGAACAGGCAGTAGATAGTGAAGATATTGATGGAATGGTAGAGGTGAAGTCAAAATCTGATGTTCCATTAATGATTGATGAAGGACTTCGCGGTGTACGTGAAATGCGTGAAATTATCGCAAAGCGTGCTGCAGATAAAGTTAATATTAAATTAATGAAATGCGGTGGCATTTATCCTGCTATGAAACTAGCAGTTATGGCTGAAATGGCAGGCATTGAATGTCAAATCGGTTCAATGGTAGAATCATCCGTTGGTTCAGCAGCTGGCTTCCACGTAGCATTCTCTAAAAAAATAATGACAAGTGTAGAATTAACAGGTCCATTAAAGTTCTCTAAGGATGTCGGAAACTTACACTATGATGTTCCATTTATCTGTTTAAATGAAAACCCAGGATTAGGTGTCGACGTAGATGAAGAAATCCTTAAAGAATTATGTAAGTTCTCAACAATTGTAACAGACTAAGGAGGCGGCGAAATGGAGAAAATTTATGAAGGTATGCTTGGGGAAACGCCGTTTTTTGTTACAACATTAAACCTTCAACATATGCAAGAAATTGAAAAATTGCAGCTTGAAGTTTATGAATCATTAGCAGACCAAAGTATATTACAGCCATTAAGCACGGAGGAATTTGACTATATTTTAAGCGGCAATGGCATGATGATAGGCGCTTACATAGGGGAGGAGTTAATTGCCTTTCGTGCACTATTGAACCCACCTGTCGATGAAGAGCACCTTGGCTATGACTGTGAGATTGGCGAGGATGAATTTCATAAAGTTTTATACCAAGAAATATCGAATGTCTCACCGACATATCGTGGCTACGGACTACAAAAAACATTAGCCCAAATTGTCATGAGTCATATCGATTTAGCAAAATATGATTATGTATGCTCAACGGTCAAGCCATATAATATCCCTAGTTTAAAAGATAAATTTTCGCAAGGATTAGTCGTAAGGGGATTAAAGATTAAGTATGTAGATAAGCTACGATATATTTTTTATAAGGACTTGCGACAAGAGCTACCAATCTTTACAGAAAAGAAGTCGATCTCGATGGGGGATACAGTTGGTCAGCAACAGCTTTTAAAGCAGGGGTATACAGGTACTTCTATGTATGAGGATCAAAATGATTGGTTCCTCGTTTATGAAAAATAAATAACAAAAAAAGCCTTACCTAGTAGGATGAAGAAAAATATGTAAATTAAGGTGTATCAATAAACAATGGTTGATTTTCACTCCGAGTTGGCGCTTTCCGCGGGCTTGGCGGATGTCACATAATCGGAAAGGAGTTCTTTGTGCCAGCACAAAGCCGATTCCGGACGCAATTATGCCGAAGCATAATTGATTATCCCCGTCACTACGTTCCTGCGGGGCTTTCAACGCAAGCTGATCCAAAATAGTCTTATAGCCACGATAAACAAACAAAGTCATGTAAAATACAATAAAGTTATTTAATTTTAAAAGCTCAAACAAACACAACCCCGTTCTGAACTAGGACGGGGTTAAAAATAGTGTCGATTAATTTTCGAGGTAGGGTATTTAACTATACTACATTAAAGTAGTTTTTTAGTTATTAGATTTAGAATTGATTATTTCTCCATTAGTTGTTTGGACCACTAGCGGCTCGACAATTTTTTCTAGGCCTATCTCTATAAATGGGAGTCCCTCTTTTGCATTTCCTTTATCGACAACTTTAACTGTAATTTCAGTGTTCCCTAAGGTCTTTACATCTTTTACTTCCAGATGCTTTCCTTCATATTTCTCGCCTAATTGGATATGGATTTGTTTCATTCCTTCAGAAATCGTAGATACCTCGTAGTAGGAGGAAGTATCGTTACCAGCCTCTATAACGCCTTCTTCATTGACCCAATAACCTTTATTTGAAGTAATCGTCCAACCAATAATAGCAAAAATAAGGACTGGGACTATCAATAAGATCGATTTATCCACTTTATTAAATTCAGATTGTTTTATACCTTTCATGAAAGGAAGTAACAACGTCCCGCCTATGGCAGCTGTCAAAATGCCTACTCCAATAATTCCGAAACCCATCCCTTCAAAGCCTCCCACTTTGAACAATCCATATAGGACAGTAAGCACAGCAATTAAAAATGTCACAATTGGAGCCAAGTAGAACTTTCCAGTTTTTTTCAAAGCTATTAAAGTAAAAAGGAAAATACTTGCCCCTAAAATGAAACCAACTAAAACTATCATTCCCAATTCGTACACCCCTTGTATTAATAGAAAATCGATATCAGTGTGTCTAAAAAAAATATAACCCCTAAATCAAAAAGAATTGAGAGTATAACCCATCTTTTGGTGAAAAAGGTCATCGTGAATACTGATAAAAAAATAGCTGCTGGGAAATAGAACATGAAAGTGGCACTTTTGATATATTCAATGGCCGCATCAGCAGACAGTTCCCAGTTGTAAAAATGAAAAGAGGAATATAGGATATAAAATAAAATGAGAGCTCTAATGGAAATAAATAACCATTTAAGGCCGTGATTAAACTGAACTAATTTCTTCAATGGCTTTATTTCTACTTCTTCGCTCAATTCTAACATCGGATAATTTCCCTCAGCTATTTCATTAAATAATTGCCTACACTCATTGCAGTCTTGGATATGTTCCAAAACTACTTCTTTAGTTTCTTGTTCTAACTCATCAAATACAGAGATTAACTCCCGCGAAAGAATATGAATCTTTTGGGAATCCTCCATCTTTTTCACCTCTTTCTAGCCATCTGCTTTCTCATCCTAAATATTTTGGACTTTAATGTAGGGATAGGTATATTCAAAAGTGTACTTATTTCTTGGTAATCATAACCATAATGAAACTTTGCTAAAAAAATGGCCTTATCACTCGTCGATAAATAACCTAAAGTAGTTGTAATTTGGGAATTTATGATTGCCTTTGATTCGGGTGTTTGATTATCAATTAATAAATTTTCAATTACACTTTCATCATGAAACAGCTCGGGTTTTCTTTTTTTGTAATGATCGAGAAGTGTATTTTTAGCTACCTTTACTAACCAACTTTTCATATAAGTAACTTCTTGAATTTTTAATGGATCTGTTAAGATTTTTGCAAATAACTCTTGGATGATGTCATCGGCTACGTCATAACTTTTAGTTAATCCAATTAAAAAATTCCGCAAATATGTGTAATGCTCCTCGTAAATCTCTTCAATCACCTCAAATGGATTTTGATTAATCATTTTTATCCTCCGTAAGATATCGCGCACTAAAGAGACGACTCAGATTGGAAAAAGTTTTAATTTTTTTAGTAATAGTAAAAAAATAGTAATAGCTACAAAAATAAAAAGAAGAATCCAGTTTGTTTAAAAGATTGATCAACATGGATTCTTTTTCATTAATATTTTTAATGTGAGAGGTAAGACTTTTTTATTTCATCGGACAAAAGCCACAAGCCATTAAACCAGGGATGTCTTTAGAAAAACAACATGATTTTCGTACTGGGACGTTCACTAAATTAGTGGGGCTTTGACCTCCCGTATATTGGGCCCACCAAGATTTGTTGGAGAAACGAGCCCATGTTTTAGGGTCCTCTAAAGTTTCAATATCCTCCATCGCTTGATCAGCAAGACCGGGATTAGAAAGCAATATATGATAGTGCCATAGTAAATATCCAAAGAAGTTTTCCCAAATAGTGAGAGGGGAAATAGATGTTACTTTACGAAGCTGCTGAACGATAACGTGCCCATCATATAGAATCTTCTCAATAACGGCTTGACGTTCTTCCTCCTCGACATAGCGCCAATCGTTTGGGTTAACAAACATGGCAACTGTAAAACTGTCGAATTCTTTTGCTGCATCAAAACGAAGCTCGATCGGTTTACCGTTCCACACCTCATCATAGGCGGCGAGCATGTAAAGTTGCATAGCAAAAAACATACCGTAGCGGCGTGCAAAGTGAGAAATAGCGGCTGTTTCCGTTGCTGCATCTGTAATACCCATCATCAGGTTTAAAAAATCAGGATGGTAAAAGTCCTTATGTATATCAGCTAATGTAAATAATGTCCGCTTTGGTTCTGTCGTATAAATGCTATAGGAATTCAATTGTCGAACTTGATCCATCGTTAATGCTGGCATGGTCATCACCTTTTCTTTCAATCATCATTACGTTTATTATAAATTAATCATTTTTGCTTCACAAATGGATTGCAATATAGTAAAATACATTAAACATATCTGAAAGGTAGGTTTTTTAATGTCACAGCCTCATGCAATTCCAAGACCGCTCGTTCGACTCAATCAATGGACGATTTTTGTAAGCGTCATTCTAACGTGGATATCAGGCGTCTTTTGGATTTTAGCAATTCCATTAATAGCAAATTTACTTGGTGTTTTATGCAATTTTAATCCTATTATTCGAGTAGGGAAGCTGTTTCTAAAAAAAGCGCCATCTACATATATACCAGAGGATGCGCAGCAGCAAAAATTTAATTCCAGTATTGCTAGCTTATGTTTAGCAGGTGGAATTTTAGGTTACTGGCTTAAATGGCAGGTAGTTGGCTATATCTTTACGGGAATGGTTGCTGTAGCTTCATCGATAGCAATTGCAGGCTTTTGTATAGGTTGTTTTCTACATTTTCAGCTAAAGCAATGGCAATATCGTCGTTCGCTGAAGAAGGCATTGTGACATAAATTTCTTTCGGAAGAAAGAAATTTAAAAAAACTTTAATAAATTTTCAGATTACTGTTGACTTTATAATTGATAATGATTATCATTATCGTATAAAGATTATTCCTCGTCTACAATACAGTGTAGAGAGGATGAACTTTAGCTACTTTTCTCCAGAAGTTTGCTAGTTCATGATAAAGCGCTCCTAAAACCCCCCTCATTTTTTGGGAACGTAAAATCTCTCGACGACTCATTCCATTGTGACTGAGTCGTCTTTTTTTGATCGAAACCGCGATTGTTCCGATAAAACGAGATATTATTCCGATAAAAGCTGAAATTGTTCCGATAAAATGAGATTATGTTCCGATAAATCTTCAAAGTATTCCTTTAAAAATGAACTCACCCCTAATGTACATTTAACTTCTAATAATTATACCAAAAATTACAATTTAATATATAATATACCTTAAAAAAGAGGGGTGATTTTTTTATGCTTTATATTAGAAACTTCGAAGGAGATAAAAACGAGTTTGAGTTCTTTTTAGATATGTTATATGAGTCTATTCATATTGCTGAGAATAAACCATCAAAAGAAGCTTTGCTCAACGCACCTGGCATAAGAAAATATCATGAAGGTTGGGGGAGAAAGGGAGATAAAGTGTTGATTGCTGTTGACGCAGAAAATAAATCAGTTGGTGCAGTCTGGTATAGGTTGTTTAATGACAATAATAAAAGCTATGGTTATATTGATGGCAATACGCCTGAAATAGGAATGGCTGTTTTGAAAGAAGTAAGAGGTAGAGGGGTGGGAACTTTACTGATGCATAAAATAATTCAACAAGCAAAGGATGAAGGATACAATACCATTTCACTTAGTGTAGACCTCGAAAATGACACGGCCATTAATATGTATCAAAAACTAGGCTTTAAAGATTATGAAAAAGTAGGAACATCTAAAACAATGATATATAAGTGTCTTTAGAATAAAAAAAGTACACTACATTTAGTAATGTACTTTTTTAAATTTCCAATCTTTCAGTAGAACTACTACTAGGAACAGCACTCTTTTTTCCTAGTATCATCGTATAGTAGCTATGAAATAGCATGCCAACAATGATGACACCTAGACCCGTGAGAGCAATTGGATTTGGGAATGCGATGCCGAGCAACAATACTTCACCAATAATGACAAAGAGTATTTCAGTTGATTGTGTTGCTTCGACTGCTGCGAGCTTGCCTTGATGATTGCGAACGCGGTCAGTCGCGATGAAAAATAAAGTAGTGGCGATGACACCAGAGCTTATACCTACAAGTAATGATTGTATGACTTGGCTGCTTGAAGGGAGCCCTACCGTTGCCATTGCATAAATGGCTAAAATGATCCATGCGGGCATCGAGGCGATGGTCATCCCAAGAACTCGTTGATATGTATCGATGCGTCCGCCACAGATTTCCATCATTTTGCGATTGCCGAGAGGGTATGCAAAAGCAGCGATGACAACAGGTAAAATGCCAAGCATTAAACTTTTAAATGGAACAGATTGTGCATGTGGTACTTGGATAAGTAAAATGCCGACTAAAATGACACATGAAATTAGTAATGAAATAAGTGGTATTTTTTGACGTACTGTTTTACCGGCTACTACTGAAACAAATAGGGGAGCGAGTAATACGCCAGCGACAATTGTAAATTGCCACGTTCCGGAAACGAGCCATCCTGGACCGAATGCTGCTGCAAATGTCAGTGGGGCATAGAACAATACGAACCCAATAAAACTCCAAAGAAGCCAACCTACAGGCTGTGCTTTCATTTCACCTGATAGTTGAGAAAAGCCTTTTCTATAGAAGACGATTGCCAGTAAAAACGGTAGCATAAAGAAATAGCGTAGGGATGCGCTCCATAGCCAGCTACCGCCCTGCATTTCCATTGCATGATTCAATATAAATGTAACGGCAAAAAAAAGTGAGGCTAAAATGCCTAATGCAATTTCTTTCAATACAGTCACCTCAAAGTCCTTTTTGTAATTTGAAAATTCAGTCACCTGTTTATAAAAAATATGAAGAAGGGGGTGAACCCTTCTTCGTTACTATTTTCCTTGTTGTTCAAAGAGCTGTACGATTTCAATAATAACTTGTGTTGCTTTTTCCATTGTTTCCGCAGATACATATTCGAATTTACCGTGCATATTTTCGCCGCCTGCAAAAATGTTTGGTGTTGGTAAGCCCATGTAAGAAAGCTGTGAACCATCAGTACCACCACGGATTGGTAATGTAATCGGAGTAATATCTAACTTTTCCATTGCTGTGCGTGCAACGTCAACGATTTCTTTTACAGGTTCAATTTTTTCACCCATATTAAAATATTGATCTTCTATTGTAATGCTTAAAGCATCTTCGCCATATTGCGCTTTAATTTTTGCTGCAGCCTCAAGCATTAATTGTTTTTTCGCCTCGAATTTTTGACGGTCATGATCACGGACGATATAAGTAAGCTCAGTATGTTCAATCGCACCGTTAAAGCCCATTAAGTGAATAAAGCCCTCATAGCCGTTCGTTTTTTCTGGCACGGCATCGGTAGGCATTTCATTTTGGAAGGCGATCGCCATTGTGATAGCATTGATCATTTTATTTTTAGCAGAACCAGGGTGTACACTCGTACCTTTTGTCACAACCTTTACACCCGCTGCGTTAAAGCTTTCGTATTGTAGCTCGCCAAGTGGTCCGCCATCCATCGTATAAGCATAGTCTGCTCCAAAGGCAGCTACATCAAATTTATGAGGCCCGCGACCAATTTCTTCGTCAGGCGTAAACGCTACACGTAATTTACCGTGTTTAATAGAAGGATTTTTTACTAGGTACTCCATGGCAGTCATAATTTCTGCGATACCAGCTTTATCGTCAGCGCCTAATAATGTCGTACCATCCGTTGTAATTAACGTTTGACCTACATAATTTTTAAGCTCAGGGAAATCTGCTGGCGACATCGCTAGATTTTCATTTAGCTGAATCGTATCACCATCATAATTGTTAATGCGCTGTGGATTAACGTTTGTACCAGTGAAATCTGTTGTAGTGTCCACATGTGCTAGAAAACCAATAGTAGGCACATTTTTATCTGTATTTGCTTCGAGTGTCGCAAATAAATAACCATTTTCATCTAATGTAATATCAGTTAAGCCTATTGCAGCTAGTTCATCTTTTAGTACATGCAATAAGTCAAATTGCTTTTGAGTTGAAGGAGTTGTTTCGCTTGTGAAATCAGATTGTGTATCAATTTTTGCATAACGAATTAAACGCTCGATTACTTGTTCTTTCATAAGTATGGCCTCCTAGTGTGTATGTTTAACTTCTTTCAGCGGGTGTCCAAACATCCGCTGCCTCTGGTAAATGTAACGGAATTATACCGAGGCATAATTGATATTATTGTAACACTTTACTTCGGATTTCGGAATATTGAAGAATGCTTAACGCAATTAGTATTTGGGCACCGTAATAGGTCAACATAATTACCTCGTGTGAAAATGGTAAGGGCATAACAAACTTGTTAATAGCTAAATAGGAATCTGATGAGATAAATAGCAGAGCCCCAATCGTTGCAAATTTAGAACCTGTTCGAATCGCAGTCCAACCCATCGTTAATATGACCGAAATATAGGCAATGACCGCGATACCAAGCACGACTTCTCCTGATGAAAATACCGTACCTGCAATCCACAAAGCCATACTTACCCCATAAACGAGTAAGACAATCTTCGCCCAAGTAGGTACTTGTCGTTCATTAGTAGATAAGAAGGCGAAAATATAAAAAATATGCCCGATTAAGAAGCTTGATAGCCCAATTAGAAACCACTGTAGCGTATAATCACCGATCATACAAAATACAAGTCCGATAATAATCAGTAATTGATACTTTTTAACGCCTGAATTTTTGGGTAAAGCCGCTAAAATAATAATTAACAGCATTGGTATGACTTTAAAGATAAGTATCAAGCTTTCTGTAATATGGGAAAAGAAAAAAATATAATAAAGACCAAACAAAATAATACATGTTAATAAAATTTTTTTAGACAAATTTCTCATCTCCTTTTCTTTGAAATTCTTTATCTATGTCAGAATTTCCTTTATTCTTTTGTAAAGGAAATCTACAAAGGGGTTTCTATACTCATCGTATGAATGAAACTTTTTTAGTATGTAGCCGTAAATAAGTGGACAGTAGATAAGAGAGGGTGAACGAAATGACCAAGCTATTAATAGCTTCGGCAGTGATTGGATTAATCGCGAGTGTTTTATTAACACCGCTTATAACGAAAAAGCGAGAAGATGGATCTAAAAAGGTAATTGGATACTTCTTTATAGGTGTATTTGTACTAGGATTTTTAGCTACTAGCATAACAGTTTATGTGACAAAAATGGATGTAAACTGGCTTGCTTTTTGGCCTGCTATCATTTTATTAACATTAGGCGGGGCGCTTCTTGCAAGTGGTATCGAAAGAAAAATAAAGGGTGTTTTATTTTTAGCTAGTTTAGTTGTTGCGGTGTTTGTATTATCCGCACCTTTATGGAACGCGAATGAAAAATTTGAATCAGCTGAAATGAAGGAAAAGGTTGAAATAAAACCATTCGATGAAACACAAACCCCAGCTAGTGTGCCTCCTAAATTTGCACGTAATAAGATGAAAAAAGCGTTCGGGCAAGTACCGAATACTAGTTATTACGAGTTAGGGCGCTTACAAATTCAAAAAGTGAATGGCGAGTATGTTTATATAGCACCAGTTGAGTTCTCTGGTTTCTTTAAATGGTTCAATGGAGGAACGACTCCTGGTTACTTTATAATGAGTGCAACGGATTCAGCGGATAATCCTAAATTTGTTGAGCAGGAAATGAAGTATGTACCGTCTGCTTATTTAAACTCAAATTTAGAGCGTCATATACGTTTACAACATCCATTCCTTATTTTTAGCGGAGATGTTCAACTTGAAATAGATGATGAAGGTAAGCCATATTATATCCGTTCATATGGTGAATTTATTTCAGCACGTAATGGCTTCGACGTAAAAGGGATCGTGCTTGTAGATGCGCTATCAGGAAAGTCAGAAGTGATCAAGCTGGAGGATGTCCCAGAATTTATTGATGGAGCGGTTTCTCCAGAGACAGTAAGTTTACAAAATAGTTATTTCGGTAACTATGTCCACGGATTTTGGAATAGTAAGTTTGGTAAGAAAGATGTGAAACTTCCTTCAGATGAGGGAACAGAGGCAAATGTTAGCCCAATTTTTGATGAGAAGGGCGATATGTATTATTTCACAGACTTTACGAGCCCTAAAGAAGGTGTCGATTCAATGCTTGGCTATTCGTTAACAAATGCCCGAACAGGTCAAGCAACTTATTACACTGGAAATTTAGATGCTTCTTATATGGATTCACAAGGTAACTTGCAAATTATTGAGAAGAAATTTATAGAGAAGAAATGGTCTGGAGAAATGCCAGTGTTGTATAACTTTTACGGTGAGGCTAGCTGGCTAACTGCGGTGCTTGATTCAAATGGTTTCTTACAAAATTATTTCATCGTATCTGCGGCAAATCCTGAAATTTCCGTTTATGCGTCAACTCCTAAAGAGGCTTTGAAATTATATAAAACAGCCTTAAGTCGCGGAGGAAGTACAGTAGAAGGAAGTTCACAGGCAGAAGAGAAAAATGTAAGTGGAAAGGTGCTTCGCGTATACAAGGAACGTCTTGGTGACTATACAGTTGTATCATTATTACTTAATAATGGAGAAAATTATTTGGTAAGCTCGGAAACAGAACCACTTGCGATTTATTTACAAGAAGGTGATGATGTCATTCTCACTTATGGTGATACAGGAGAGCAGTTCTTACCAGTTCGATCAATGATTATTAAAGGTTTAATAGACGAAAATAAATAAAGAAAATCAATTTCGCCTTGGCGTAATTGTTGCTGTCGCTTCGCGTTCGCACAGATAAACAATGCGTCCGGATTTTGAATTGTGCTTAGGTCTGCACGAGGGCCGACACGATGTCGGTCATTTCGGTAATGCCACAGGACGTGGCGCTCTTAGATTGAGTCCCTCTATTTCAGTAGGTGTCTTTGCAGCATTTGAAAGGAACCATATCCATATCTATCTCATCACCTTTAAAAGTGGGATTCTTCAACTGAATGAAGAAAAAAGACGATCAAGTAGTAATGCGCTACGAAGATCGTCTTTTTTATGTTGGTTGAGATTCCATATAATGAAGCATCTTTTCCTGGTGATTTGTATAAAGAGCTTTGGCATGATCGTTTAACGCAAATATTTCATGAATATACCCTTGGAGTAATTTATGTTCATATTCAAAAGTATGCGAATCTTCGCTTTCTACTATATGCGTTAATAAAAGTGTATGTAACACAACGACTTCTAAATTTTGTGTATTTGTAATGAATTTTAAGTTGAGGATGGTCGTATGAGAAACGAATTGATTGACGTAATCAATAGCATGCTTATAAACTGCTAAGTCGATATGTGGTTCAAGTCGTTTTCTTAATAATGTACAATTATTATTTAAGTCTTGGATTTTTAAAAACAAACCTCTAACACTTCGCTTATGTTGTTGTTCTAATGTACGAGCAAGATCTTTGTTCATATAGGACATTTTTACATAACTCCTTTCCGCATAGTGGTCATCTATTAGTATTAATGGAATTATATCAAAAGGAAAGAGTCTTTTTGTTTAATTTATATTTACATTTAACTTCTCTTTCAAAAAGTCGCTCACTTCTAAACGTGAAAAAAACAATGTAATTTCTCATTTAATCACCTTTCAATAAGTATGATTTAGTTGAAATGCTTAAGAATTAAACTGAAATTAAATCAATTATTATATAGGAAGCTTTTCAATGAAATGAAAAAGTATAAATTTTTATCAGAAAAAGTGTTGACCTTTTTGAATTATGGGTGTAGTATTATACAAGTCGTTAAGATAACTACTGAAAACAACATCTACTTTAAATAAATTAGTTGTTGACATCGAGTTCGCGGCATGATATTATATAAAAGTTGCTGCTGAGAAAACAGCAACGTAATGAACCTTGAAAACTGAACAAGCAAAACGTAATCAATAAAGTTTTTAGTAATTAACCTTGAGTTGGTGAACGAAACAAAATTTTGGACATCAAACATGATGCCAGCAAAACAATTTGAGCTAATCAAATTTCTTTTATGGAGAGTTTGATCCTGGCTCAGGACGAACGCTGGCGGCGTGCCTAATACATGCA